>WTIQ01000065.1 GCA_011525185.1 Paracoccaceae bacterium
CAATGAAAATCGAAACAGTCACAATGGAGTTGCCCGACTTTTGGGCAACCGCACTTTTCTACGACGACACGAGCGGGTTCGAGTATGAGGATGAAAAGCCGTTTCAGGAATTTTGCCAGTGGATGTTAGAAAACTACGGCACTTCTGAGCCAGTAGAAATGGAAGAGGAGCCGCACTTCAGCAAATATCACGACGCGGAACGGTTCGGTGTTCTTGCCTGTAACGTGCACCGTTATACCTTCATCGTGGATAACGGCAATCCAACAACTAGCGCAATGGTCACACTCGCGCACACGATGGAATAAACAATCGGGCTTGACCCTTCGGGGTCGGGCTTTCGGGCTTCGGGCTTTCGGGATCGGGATATAGTATACGCTATGTCCCTTTTTATATGTATATACACACATACACACATACACACATATACACGCGTTCTTCTTCAATGAAAAAAAGAGTTTTTTGCATTTTGTTCTGCCAGCATTTTGCCGCGCCAAATTACTAACCCGAATAATTGTCCCAATTAATTCCACAAAACCCCTTGTTTTATGGGATAAAATCGTGTTAGAAAGGTTTACGGCAGCGCATGGTGCACTGCCTATCTAGAAAAAACGGAGTAAAATCAATGGCTTACGCTAAAACATACTACTCAACCAAGGTTGGCGCATATTGGGAGCCTAATTGGCACAATATGCCAACGCTGTACTTTGCAAATGAATCTGACCTAATTGACCATTTGCAAAATGTTTATGAGTGCACAGCAAATGAGATTGAATTCAGCCCGGCTTGGAAGCGCGAAAAAGTTTTCGAAATCCATAGCGGATCAATCGATAGTCAATTTTGCGCTAATCATAATGCAGGAAAGATTGATCTTGACGATCCATATGCGCCAGAACTTGGGAGAATATAATCATGACTTATACAGTTGGTATAGAGATGGAAACAAAAGGGGTATCAATAACACGCATTCGCAATGCGATTGATCGTGCTGGCATTCCCGGCGTTTCCGTAAAACCAGACGGCACGCCCGGTGTTGATGCCGAAATAGTATTGCCGCCACTAGGAAATCATCCCGTCGCATATGACTATATTGAGCAAGTGTGTAGAGTGCTTGCCAATGTTGGCTGTGAAATAGACACATCGTGCGGCTTGCATGTGCACATTTCAAATGCGCCATTGACTGGCACGAATGCGGCCGATTTTACTGGTGCATCAATCGCAGAATATCAAGCTAATGGACGCTATCTATCTTCACATGGTGAACCAATGGACGCTGTTATCGTAAAGGATATCATGTGGCGCTACGAACGCCAGCAATCCGTTATCAATACTATGTTGGCACGGTCTCGCACTCAAAATTCCTATTGCCAACCACTAAACGCCACAAAGATTGCAAACGCTAACACCATTCAAGAATTAAACCACGGCAAGTTTTACGCGATCAATCTTGACACATGGCGGCGTGGCACAATCGAATTCCGCCAGCATGGCGGCACGATTGAAGCGACTAAAATCATCAATTGGGTGAAATTCCTGTTAAACCTAGTTGAGCACACCATTCAAAACCGCGTTGAAAACGGCACCCGAACAGTTGTTCAAGATACTCCCGTTTCACCATTCCGTCGCGGTTCACGCGTTGGCGTTCAATATACTCTTATGCGTAACGGCAATGGCGGCGTATCAACGCGTGAGATTATGGACGCAACTGGATGTAGTGAACAGCGCGTCCGCGCTGCCGTTTCCGAAATTCGCACCCGTGTTGGTGATGCCGCTGTTGTTACTCATACGCAGCAAGCGAATGGGGCGCGGTATGGTGATGGCACGGACTTGGCACGATACGAAGTCCTAACCTCTTTCGAAACGCAATCTGGCGGCGTCCAATTGCGCGACGAAAACGAGCGCGGCATTCCTTCAATATGGGCCGAAACTCCAGATGATCTATTCGAATACTGGCAGGACCGAATAGAAGAATTGGCGCGATAAGCGCCAACACTATCTCACAGCGACGGACAGGCCCGCACGAGCGGGCCTTTTCTTTTTTCCAAGGTACCCTAGCCAAGCCGAACAAATGTTCTAAAATCGGGTCCTATGGGGTGTGGCACCCCCCCCATTTTTGGCAAGCGTCGGGCAGGCACTTACACTATGTTCCCCACGAACAGCCACCTACGAAAATGCTTTGGGTCCCTATGGGTCCCTTGACGGGTCCCTTGTTGTCCCATATGGTCCCAAGTGTAGTGATATGGAGTGATTTGATGCCTAGGTATTGTATGGATTATGGTGGTTATTTTGAGTTTGATGCTCAGACGGCTGGTGAGGTTGTTCCGATTTTGCAGAGTAATCATGTTTCTGGTGGGAGTGATGATGAGCGGAGTTTTTGTCGTCGTTTAGCGATGGAGTTGTGTGATTGGAATGGGGGTGATTATTGTTTTCATAGTCGTGATGCGTTGGCGCGGAGTATGATTGAGAATGGTGTATTGGAGGAGATTGATTAAATTTTAAAAAATTGTTAGTGTTGTTTTAGGACATTGGAGGTTTTTTTGTAATGATGCAGCCACAGACGCCTTTGGGACCGCCTATGGGTGGTGGAATGGGACCTCCGATGGGTCAGCCTGCGCCGATGCCGATGGGTCCTATGGCGGGTTCTCCTCAGGTTCAGGGTCAGCAGGGTGTTGTTGGTTATGGTGGTAGTGCTCGTGGTCGTGCTGGATTTAAGGAGTACATGCGTCGTCGGAAGGCTGAGAGTCAGGGTGGTATGATGTATCCGCAGGGTTCTATGGGTGGGATGCCTGCTTTACCTCCTCCTGTTGCTCCTCAAATGTTGATTCCTGAGAATTCGATGGTTGGTCGTCAGTTATCTGTTGGAGGTGGTTCTGGTAGTGCGCCTGTTCAGATGATGGGTGGTGGTGCTGTTATGTTGCGAGAGCCGTTATTTGGTGGATTGGGTCGTTATTAGGGGTTTTATGGCATGAGAACGTTTCTTGATTTTGTTGGTTTGAATCCGTTGCGGCCTTTGATTGCGTTTGGTCCTAATTACGGTCCTCCCGGCACACCTTCTCCTCCTGAGGATAATTTTCCTAATTATGGTCCACCTAGTGTTTCGAGTACTTTGACTGTTGATGAGTTGGAGTCTTTGTTTCGTGGTGGTGGTGGTAATGATGGGGGTAGGAGTTCTACGCCTAAGCCTGCTGTTGATCCTGTTCAGACTGCTTTGGAGAGTTTAGCGGAACGTCAGTATTTGAGTTATGAGCCTAATACGTTTGATGATTTTATGGAAGAGTCGGTCTTAGATCCGTTTGATGCTGAGACTGTTCAGCAGTTAGCGGATCAGTATTATGATTTTGGTTCTGAGCCTATGAGTGTTGCGGATCAGATTGCGCAGTATGATTCTGGTATTGATTTGGATGCTTTGGACGCGGATAGGGAGTTGGCGTCTAGTGTTGCTGATGCGTTGCGTTTTTCATTGGCTGACGATGCCGTGACTGACGATGACATGGGTTTGCCAGATATTTCTGTTGATGAGGCGATGTTTTCGCGTGGTGATCTTGGCAGGAGTGGTATTGGCGAGGTTTTTGCTTCTCCTGATGTTGATTTGTCTGCTATTTATGGTCAGTACAGGAAGTCTCCTAGTGAGCCTGAGGCTAATTTCATTCGTGATATGATGCGTTTTGCTAAGGATGAATCGGGTGATTATGTTGTTAAGCCTCGTTTGCGGGATTATTTGGAGCGCACTGGTCTTTTGGTTGCTGATTTGATGTTACCTGATGAGCTTTTGGGTTTGGATATAAGTTCATTGGCTCCTGATACGGTTAACGCGGCATTGGAGGCTTACAAGACTGGATCTTTGGCTTATGGTCCTAATGGTAATATAATTGGTGTGCGTGATTCTTCTGGTAATTTAATTCGTTTGCGTCCTGATGGTCCTGTTGATCCGTTTAGGGATCAGGGTGACAGGGATGATTGTCCTCCGGGTTATGTTCGTAATTCTGTTACGGGTGTTTGCGAGCCTGTTGAGGAGGATGGTGGGTCTCCTAAAATAACGCTTCCTGACATTGATCGTCCTGATCCTTCTCCGATTGAGCCTGATTTTCCGATTCTGGGTCCTATTGAGCCGGGTCCGGGTCCTATTTTGCCTCCTCCTTCTCGTAAGGGCATGAAGATTAGGGTCCCTAGGTTTGCTGAGGGTGGTCCTGTAACGCCTCACATTGATAGGTTTTTTAGCTCTTTAAGGGGTTGATATGTATAACAACATAGACAAGTTTTTTCAGGGTTTTGCTGAGGGTGGTGGTGTTGGTTTTGAGCGCGGTCGTGGAAGTATGTACGACAGTTACCCTGTGTCTAGGGAGGAAGAGGAGGAAGAGAAGGAGCGGGAGGAGAGGAGTTTTCCTGATTACGGGCCTCCGAGTGTGCCTAGTCCCATTTTTGGTGATTCGTCTGATTCGTTAGGTGGGGATGATCGTCCTAGTTTTTCTGTTTCTGATTCTTCAGGAGGGGATAATTTTTCGATGTTATCTCCAGAAGATGAGCGTCGTTACGCTCGTGAGGAGGTTAGCCCTTTTAGCGCGATTTATGATTTAAATCGTCAGTTGGACGCTGACTTAGCGTCTGAGGGCCGCAGACCTGTTTTGGGTGGTTTGTTTTCAAAAGAGCCGGGGTTTGGGACTTCAACGAATCGTTTTGAGGGTCTTTCTGGTATAAAGAATGTTTTAGTATCTGCGCTTGATCCTCTTGCTAGGGCTATAGATGCGCCTTCGTCTGCGATGCAGGGTTTAATTCCGCAAGAGGATATGTTGTCTGAGGGATTGGGTTCTGCTGGTTTTGCGACTTTGGGCGGTGGTGCTATTAATCAGCTTGCGAGGCGTTCTGATGGCACTGTTGATTATGATCCTGTAATTATGGGTGTTGATGACGATTATGATCCCATTCCTAAGCCAGACAGGAATATTTTTAGTGGAGCTTTGGATTTTATAAAGGGTCAGAGTTTACCCAGTCCTAGAAATGAATCTGAAAGAATGGCTAGAGATATTCTTCGCTTGCGCCAAGAGGGAAGGGCTAACGAGGTTACAAAGGAGATGATGGCTGAGGCTGATCCTCAATATATGTTTGAAAATACGCCTCTTGATATGAGCGGTGAAGCGCGAATGCAGCGTTTGCGTGATATGGGTTTTGATACTGATACATTGTTGTATCATGGTACTAACAGAGATTTTCCTTATTTTAAAGGAACTGGGAGCGGCATATTTGCTTCTGAAACTCCGGGTTTAGCGGACTCTTACATAGAACGTCCATACTTTGATTCATATGAAAATTATAATAAAAAAACTGAAACTTTCGGTTCTCCAGTAATGTATCCTGTTTTTGCCAAGCAGTCTGGTTTTTCTGATCCTTATTATAGAGATCCATATGAAATAGATGCAGATGGTAATTTATATCATTCAGTTCCCATTGAGAATTTACCGTCTGACATAAAGCCTGCTAATAATTACAGTTTTAATGTTAAAGACACTGATTATATTCTTGATCGTATTATTGGTGTAGATGGGGCGGGAGCAAATTTTAGAAATATAAAAGACCCGGGTGGTTATGACGGTAGCGACTACAGGTATCCCGGTGAAACTAAGTTAAGTCCAAGTTTTGTGCAAAGAAGAATGGAAGTTAATACACCGCAAACTGTTGTTGCGAGGGTTGATCCTACAATGATGAGAGGTTTGTTTTCTAGGGCTGATCCTGAGTTTGCTCATTTACCTAATTTAGTAGCAGCAAATCAATCAAAATCTGCTGGTTTGGGTTCCATAGCTGCTTCAGGTCAACAAAGACGCACTCCTGATGATATTCAGGATTATTTAGATTCTTTGAATAAAAGAGCGCCGATTAATGAGTTTGAGAATCAAAAGGCTCAAATGATTTCTGGTGGTCTTTCTGGAGGTAATCTTGAATTTGCTTTAAATAATTTGGCGCGGAGACTTGGCATTGAACGACCTGACAAGTGACTTTTCCAAGTATCTTACGGATGAGGAGTTAGCCAAGGTTGCTCCTATGTTGGAGCGTTTACGGACGCTTGATAAACGTGCGGAGAAGCACGATAATTTTATGAGTTTTGTGAATCATGTTTGGCCTCAGTTTATTGAGGGCAGGCATCACAAGATTTATGCTCAGAAGTTACAGGATGTTGCGGATGGCAAGATCAAGCGATTGATTATTAACATGCCTCCGCGTCATACGAAGAGTGAGTTTGCGAGTTATCTGTTTCCCACTTGGTTGATGGGTAGGCGTCCTGATTTGAAGATTATTCAGGCAACTCACACGGCTGAGTTGGCTGTTGGCTTTGGTCGGAAGGTTAAGAACTTAATTGATAGTGAGGAGTTTCGAGATGTCTTCCCTAATGTCAGTCTTGCGTCAGATGCCAAGGCGAGTGGTCGCTGGAGCACAAATGGTGGTGGCGAGTAT
>WTIQ01000163.1 GCA_011525185.1 Paracoccaceae bacterium
CCGTTTTCGCGCGTCATAGGGGCAAAATAAGCGGTTCAGACAATCTTGCAATTTGAAAATTCAGTTTTCTTTTGGGTTTGGGGTGATTTTTAAGATCGCCTCAACAAGGCAGTCCAGCGTATCCACAATGTTAAGGCCCTCTGCCTGTAACGCGCGGCTGTGCATTGAAAATTCCGAACAGGCCACCAGTTGCGTGCTGGCCCCTCGCTCTTTCAAATCAAGAGAGGCTCGTTGCAATAAATGAAGGCTCTCGCCCGTGGCTCCCTCTGCTTTGATCTGCTTGATTGCGTCTAAGAGCACCGCTTCATCCTTGGGCCACAGCGTTTCTCGCTCCAAAGCAGCGAGCGACTTTTCAAAAAGACTTGTATTTTTGACGGCGGGAGAGGCGAGAATGCCGATTTTTTCGCACTTCGGAGCGCCTCTTGCGGCCGCAGAAGAGGCAAGCTCCACCATGTCGAGAAAGGGAATAGACACGGCATTCTCAATCGCGCTTTTAAAGGCATGTGCGGTGTTGCATGGCATGGCAAGGGCAGAGGCTCCTGCCGCCTCCAGCCGCTGCGCCATCTGCGCCAAAACTGGCGCTGGATCGCGGCCATGACCTTCGATTAGGTATTTTATCCGCGAGGGCACTTGCGGGTTCATATCAACGATTAAAGGGACGTGATCCGCGTCGTCTGCAGCCCATGTAACAGCATCAAGCAAACGCTGTTGTAAGAGGATGGTCGCCTCGGGGCCCATGCCTCCGAGGATCCCAACGGGGCATTGGCTCATTCAGCAGCCCATCTGCGTTGATTTTCAAAGGCAAAATCATAGCCAAAGAGGCCAACCGCGCCGCCTGTATGAAGAAAGACGATCCGCTCATCTTTATCAAAAAATCCTTTGCGGGCGAGATCGATTAAGCCCGCAGCCCCTTTGGCGGAGTACACTGGGTCGAGCAAGATGCCATCCAATTCGGCAAACATCGCAATGGCCTCCACCCCGCTTTCCGTGGGCAACCCGTACCCTTCACCAACATAATCGGTGTTTGCCATGACATGTTCACGTTTGACGACACCAGCGCAGCCAAGTTTTTCAGCTGTTTTCAGCGCCAAATCATAAACCATTTGTTCCTGCTTGGGCTGAGGGGCGCGGGTTCCAATTCCCAAAAGCGGAATACCAGAATTCATAGCGCATAGGCCTGTGACAAGCCCTGCCTGCGTTCCAGAGGAGCCCGTGGCATGCACCACGCGATCGATCCGCAGTCCCATATCATTTGCCTGTGCCAAAAGCTCAAAGGCACAGTTGACATACCCAAGAGCGCCTGTCGCGTTGGACCCACCGCCAGGGATCACATAGACATTTTTTCCTTCCGCGCGTTTGGCCTCAGCCGCCTTTTCCATTTCCTCAACCATGTTATGACCACCCGGAAATTTTTCTGTGCTCGCTCCGTGAAGATGATCGAGCAGCACGTTGCCATTTCCGTTGTAATTGGCATTGTTGTATCCAGTACGATCTTCCAAAAGGATATGACATTCCATGCCCAGTTTTGCGGCCGCGGCGGCTGTTTGGCGGGCGTGGTTGGACTGAGTTGCCCCTTGGGTCATCACCATATCCGCCCCTTGCGCCTCTGCTTCGGCCATCAAAAATTCGAGCTTGCGGGTCTTGTTTCCCCCAGTGCTAAGACCTGTGCAGTCATCCCGCTTGATCCAAATTTCGACCCCCAGCTCTTTTGAGAGCCGCGTCATCGGCTCGAGAGGTGTGGGAAGGTGGGCGAGTTTCACCCGCGGAAAACGTGACAAATGCATAAAGTAGCTCCCTGTTTTAGTGGTGTTGGTTATATTTAAAAATTTGTTGGTTGCAAGCTGACAGGCAGTGGAGTGGCTTTTTCGAAGCTGGCCATCCGCTTTGCGTGGCTCAGGTGGTCAAGTGTCGAGTGCCTCATCCATCTCCATTTGCCGTGATCGTGGTTTTTCTCTCCTCGACAAACGGAAAAAGACGGGTCATCTTTGGATGCACGAGTGAGAGTGAAAAACGGTAAAATCAGACGATGCTAAATGGTGTGCGGATCATTGAATTTGAAGGCTTGGGGCCTGGGCCATTTGCGGGGATGCTCTTGGCCGATCTTGGGGCAGAGGTCATTGTGATCCATCGTGCAGTCCCGGCCGATACGCCGGGGCGCTCTGATCAAAATCCGCTCGATCGTGGCAAACGCTCCATTATCTTGGATTTGAAAGCCGCAGAGGACCTTGAGACCGTACAAAAGCTTTTGAAAACGGCAGATGGCCTTATCGAAGGGATGCGCCCTGGGGTCATGGAGCGACTGGGACTTGGGCCTGACGTGGTGTTGCGCGACAACCCAAACCTTGTCTATGGGCGGATGACAGGCTGGGGTCAGACGGGTCCCTTGGCCGAAGTGGCGGGGCATGATCTGAACTATATTTCTCGTGCGGGTGCACTTTGGTATGCATCAAACCCAGGCGAAGCGCCGTTTACCCCGCCCACGCTTGTGGGAGATATCGGAGGGGGCGCGCTTTATCTCGTAATTGGGATGCTTTCGGCGCTCTTGCAGGTGAAATACGGGGGGCAGGGCTGTGTTGTAGATGCGGCCATTGTCGACGGAGCAGCGCATATGATGTCTCTTTTGCTCTCGCTCAAAGCATCGGGCGGGTTAAATGAGGCGCGCGGTACCAGTATTCTAGACGGACCGCATTGGAGCCGCTCTTATAATACGGCCTGTGGCGGGTTTGTGTCGGTACAATGTTTGGAGCCAAAATTTTATCAGATTTTTCTGGAGCGTTTGGGGCTATCTCAGGACGAGGCCTTTTCGCAGCAGTTTAACCGTGCTCTTTGGCCCGAGCTTACGGCGCGTTTGAGTGAGATCTTTTCTCAAAAAACAAGAGCGCATTGGGACCAGATTTTTCTAGGGAGCGATGCTTGTGTTGCGCCTGTTTTGTCGCCCGATGAGGCGCAATCTGATCCCCATATAAATGCGCGTGATATCTGGTATGAGGCGCAAGGTCATCTTCAAGCGCGACCCGCGCCGCGGTTTTCAAATTGGGAGAGAGCGCGTGCTGGTCGCATACCGCAGAAAGATCAAGATCGTGACGCGATTTTGCGGGACTTAAAAGGACAAAAAGAATGAGTGACGATCTGAAAGCCTTTCAACGATTATTAGAGGGGCGGTTTTCGTGCCGTGGGTTTTTGGATACCCATGTGCCCAGAGATGTGATCCGTGAGATTGTGCAAACTGCGCAAAATGTGCCCTCTTGGTGCAACTCACAACCCTGGCAGCTTAGCATATGCTCGGGTGAGACGACACAGACCTTGGCTGAGGCTCTGAGCAAGGCGGCTGCGGAGGGTCTTCACACACCTGATGTACCTTTTCCAGATCGCTATGTCGGCGTTTACAAAGAGCGCCGATCCACTTGTGGCTGGCAACTTTATGACGCCGTTGGTGTTCAAAAGGGGGATAGAGCAGGGTCATATACGCAAATGATGCGCAATTATGCCTTCTTTGGCGCGCCGCATACGGCAATTGTTACAACCCCCCAGTGTCTTGGAGCCTATGGCGCTGTGGATTGTGGTGCGTTTGTGACCGCCTTTACACTGGCGGCACAGAGTATGGGCGTTGCGACTATTGCCCAAGCCGCTATTGCAGGGGTGGCCCCTGTGGTACGTGATATTCTCAAGATCGAAGAAGATCGGGATATTCTTTGCGCTATTTCTTTTGGCTATGAGGACAAAACCCATCCCGCAAATCAATTTCGCACTGAGCGTGCCGAGCCAGAGGATGTTATCCAGTGGTGTTAAGAGTTAATTCTTTATCACATTGACAAATTTATGGTGAATGTTAAGCGTCGCCTTCTGTCAACAGTGCGACAGTTCATCAAGGCGACTGGCTAAATCATGGATTTTTCGATTTTGAGTGCAAAGCCACAGCCCATTCCGCTTCATGCCTATGCGGCGATGGCTGCGCTATTTCTGGGGGCGCTTCAACTGAGTATGCCCAAGGGCACAGCCTTTCACCGTGCGGTTGGATTTACTTGGGTTGTGTTAATGGCCACCGTGAGCGTGAGCAGTTTTTTCATCGTCCCAAACTTTAAACTCATCGGCCCCTTTAGCCCTATTCATGCGCTATCGGTTTTTACACTTTGGTCTCTCTATGCAGCGCTCAAAGCGGCAAAAGTGGGTGATATTGCCCGTCATAAACGCATTATGATTTTGCTCTATTTTTTAGGTCTCATCCTCACGGGATTTTTTACCTTTTGGCCCGGCCGAGTGATGCATTCCGTTCTGTTTGCCAGCCTTTGAAAAGCCAAAGTCTGGTGACTGCTCACGCGAAATCGTGTCATCGGTATTTTTGGGTTCTGCACGACCGCTTTTTGTTAAAGCTCTATTGGCGTCATAACCTCGGGTTCAATCACATTCGCGTTTGGAACCGCAGCGATGAGAACATCTGCGCTTTGCTCCAGAATGGGAAAGGTTTTGTAATGGCAAGGAATGATGGTTTTGAACTCGAAGAATTTCGTTGCGGCATAGGCGGCGCGTTTCATGTCCATAGTGAAATGGCCCCCCGCGGCAAGAATACCGATATCAGGAGCATGGAGGTCCTGGAACAGGGCCATATCCGCCATGACATCTGTATCGCCCGAGACATAGATCGTGTGGCCCTCGCCTGAGATCATATATCCGCATTCGCTCCCGATACATTTTGGACCATAAGGAGTGCCCATGGTTGAGCTGTGCACTGCATGCAACATGGTGACTTCAACATCGCCCAAACGCACAGTGCCGCCTTTGTTAAAGCCTATGCCTTCAATGCCTTCGGTTTCACTCCAGTGACCGATGAGATCATATTGACCAACAACGGGTATATTGAGCTTTTTCGCAAGAGGCAGCGTGTCTACAATGTGATCAAAATGCCCATGTGTGAGCAGGATATGACTTGCGCCTGCTGTGGCGGTGTCGTGCTGATCCTCGGACAGTACGGGATTTCCGCTCAGCCATGGGTCAATGAGCAGAACCTGTCCTGCAATTTCAATACGAAATGAGGCGTGACCGAGAAAGATAATCTTCATTGAAATTGCTCCTTATGGCGTGAAAATTATCACAATGTAATGCATTCCACGTCAAGAGATGCAATTGTTTTTTCACGAGAGGCGCGAGACAACTTGCACAGCAGGCGGCGCGGCGTTACATCACCCCTATTCTGATCGGAGAGATGTATGTCCATTGATACCTCAACTGCTGCCAAAGTAGCCAAGCTTGCCCGCATTGCCGTGGATGATGCGGCCCTGCCTGCCCTTACCGAAGAGTTCAATACTATTCTAGGATTCATCGAACAATTGAATGAGGTTGACGTCGACGGAGTTGAACCGATGACAACCGTGACGCCGCAACGGCTCAAGCGGCGGGTGGATGCTGTTGCTGATGGAGATCAACAAGGCGCGGTGCTCTCCAATGCGCCCGATGCAAGAGAGGGCTTTTTTGCCGTTCCAAAGGTGGTCGAATAAAGGGGTGCCCGAAGAATGAGTGAGTTAAACAATCTAACATTATCCGCTGCCCGTGATCTTTTGCGCGCCAAAGCGGTCACATCTGAAGAATTGACCTCTGCCTGTCTTGAGGCGGTTGATCAGTCAAAGACGCTGAATGCCTTTGTCCACAACACGCCTGACCTTGCTTTGGATCAGGCGCGCGCTGCGGATAAGCGATTAGGAGCAGGAGAGGCACCTGCGATGTGCGGTTTGCCGATCGGTATCAAAGATCTGTTCTGTACAAAATCGATCCCCTCCCAAGCGGCGAGTAAAATTTTGGAGGGCTTCCGCCCAGAATACGAGAGCACTGTTAGCCAAAATCTTTTGGACGCAGGCGCGGTGATGCTGGGCAAGTTGAATATGGATGAGTTTGCGATGGGCTCATCTAATGAAACCTCGACCTACGGCAATGCAGTGAACCCATGGCGCGATGGAGAGACAGAGCTGACGCCTGGCGGCTCTTCTGGTGGATCGGCTGCAGCAGTGGCGGCAGACCTGTGTCTTGCAGCGACGGGAACGGATACGGGTGGATCCATTCGTCAGCCCGCGGCTTTTAGTGGGATTGTTGGCATTAAGCCCACCTATGGCCGCTGCTCTCGCTGGGGCATTGTGGCCTTTGCAAGTTCGCTTGATCAGGCTGGGCCGATGACCAAAACGGTTCGGGATGCTGCGATTATGCTTGAGGCGATGTCAGGACACGACCCAAAAGACAGCACCAGCGCAGATCTGGCTGTGCCCAATTTTGAAGCGGCTTTGAGCGGGGATATTCGCGGCAAAAAGATTGCTCTGCCAAAAGAATACCGAATGGATGGCATGTCTGAGTAGATTGACAAGCTCTGGTCAAATGGGGCCGATATGTTGCGCGAGGTTCTGCTCGGCGGCCTTGAGCTCCTCGGGGTCG
>WTIQ01000425.1 GCA_011525185.1 Paracoccaceae bacterium
GAATATTCAGCGCCTCGCGTGGTATATCCGTTGAAACAAGATAATGACCCGACCATTTTCGACAGATCCGACAATGACAGGAATCTGGATCTTTCAGCGCGCCTGAAACCGAAAATGTGACCGCGCCACATAAACATGAACCCTTGTACATCGTGCTACTCTGTCCCTCTTTGAAATGGATGAAAATCCCCTAACAAAGGCGTCATGCTCCCTCAATACGAAAAAAGCGCCCTGAAAGGGATCAGGGCGCTCTTGAAACTAAACTGCGGTAAAACTTATCCGCGCTCTTCGATGATTTTCACGAGATGCGGAATTTTGTTGACCATGCCGCGAACCGACGGTGTGTCTTCAAGCTCGCGCGTTTTATGCATTTTGTTCAAGCCCAAGCCGATCAAGGTCTGCCGCTGTTTTTCAGGACGACGGATAGGCGATCCAATTTGCTTTACAACGATTGTTTTTGCCATGTCCTATGCTCCTGTCGCTTCGGCAGCTTCAGCTGCTGGCGCATTGTCACGACGCAAAATCTCGGCCACTTTTTTGCCACGACGCTGCGCCACCATGCGGGGACTTGCTTCTTTAGAGAGACCATCAATGGTTGCCCGAACCATGTTGTACGGGTTCTGTGAACCGATAGACTTAGCCACAACATCCTGAACACCGAGCATTTCAAAGACAGCACGCATAGGACCACCCGCGATAATCCCTGTCCCCGTTGGCGCGGTCCGCATAATCACCTTGCCTGCGCCATGACGTCCTTCGATGTCATGATGCAGCGTGCGACCCTCACGGAGCGGGATACGCACCATTGAGCGTTTGGCCTGCTCGGTTGCTTTACGAATTGCTTCTGGCACTTCTTTGGCTTTCCCTTTGCCAAATCCAACGCGGCCTTTTTGATCGCCTACGACAACAAGGGCAGCAAAACCAAACCGCTTACCCCCCTTAACTGTCTTAGATACACGGTTGATCGAAACGAGACGATCGGCGAATTCAGGGGCTTCTTCGCGCTCGCGGCGTCCCCGATTGTTTGGTTCTTTAGCCATCCTAACGTCTCCTTAAAATTTCAACCCACCTTCACGTGCTGCATCGGCCAGAGCCTTGATGCCACCGTGAAAGAGGAAACCACCGCGGTCAAAATAACATTCTGCAACGCCTGCCGCTTTTGCACGCTCTGCCAGAGCAGTGCCAACTTTAGAGGCTGCATCTACGTTATTTTTACCAACTACGCCCAGATCTTTTTCAAGCGATGAGGCAGCGGCCAATGTACGACCCTCTACATCATCAATGAGCTGCGCGCTGATGTTCTTGTTGCTACGGTGAACAGAGAGACGCACGCGCCCTGCATTCACCTTGCGAAGTTTGTTCCGCACGCGCATACGGCGTTTTAGGAACAGTTGTCTTTTGCTGTTTGCCATAATGAGCGTCCTTACTTCTTCTTACCTTCTTTGCGGAAGATAAACTCGCCTTTGTAGCGAATTCCTTTGCCTTTATAGGGCTCGGGCTTTCTCCACTCACGAATTTCTGCGGCAACTTGACCAACTTGTTGCTGATCGATGCCTTCCACAATGATCTCAGTCTGCTTTGGCGCAGTAATCGTCACACCCTCTGGCGCTTTGTAATCCACGTCATGGGACAGGCCAAGGTTCAGCTTAAGCACATTACCCTGCATCTGTGCACGATAGCCCACACCGGTGATCTCAAGCTCTTTCTTAAAGCCCTGAGAGACGCCTGTGACGAGGTTGGCAATCATCGTACGGCTCATGCCCCACTGTTGACGCGCCCGCTTGGAATTACCGCGCGGCGCGACCGCAACAGCATTCTCTTCAAGCGTGATCGTCACATCGTCGGTTGCAGAAAAACTGCGGCTCCCTTTGGGCCCTTTTACTTCTACGGTCTGGCCAGACACAGATGCAGTAACACCTGATGGCAGCTCGACCGGTTTCTTACCAATACGAGACATTCCAGCCCTCCTTAGAATACCGTGCAGAGCACTTCACCGCCAACATTGGCAGAACGTGCAGCTGCATCTGACATCACGCCCTTGGGCGTAGATACGATTGAAATACCAAGACCTTGACGCACTTGGGGAATGTCTTTCACCCCAAGATAGACGCGCCGGCCAGGTTTGGACACGCGCTTGAGCTCGCGGATGACGGGATCACCTTCGTAATACTTGAGGCTGATCTCAAGAGCAGCATGACCGCCCTCGCCCGTGGTCTTTTCATACCCACGAATATATCCCTCATCTGCCAAAACATCGAGCACCCAGCAGCGTAATTTGGATGCGGGAGACTGCACAACAGATTTGCGACGCATTTGAGCGTTGCGAATACGTGTGAGCATATCACCGATAGGATCGTTCATATCTCAGCTCCCTTTACCAGCTCGACTTGACCATGCCAGGCAATTGCCCGCTGGACCCCAGTTCACGAAGCGCAATCCGCGAAATTTTCAGCTTGCGATAATAAGCGTGTGGACGCCCCGTGAGCTGACAGCGGTTGTGCATTCTGTTTGGCGCACTGTTGCGCGGTAGTTTGGCAAGCTTAAGGCGCGCTTTAAAACGCTCTTCCATGGGCTTGCTTTCATCGTTTGCGATCTCTTTCAACGCGGCACGCTTTGCGGCATATTTTTCAACAAGCCTTTGGCGCTTCTTCTCGCGTTCGATCATTGCTTTTTTAGCCATGTCTTAATCCTTTTCTCGAAAATCAGCTGTTGAATGGCATGTTAAAGGCCTTCAACAAGGCTTTTGCTTCCGCATCGGTTTTGGCAGTTGTGCCAATCACAACGTCGATCCCCCATACCTCGTCCACTTTATCAAAGTCGATTTCAGGGAAAACGATGTGTTCTTTGATCCCAAAGGCATAGTTGCCCCCTCCATCAAAGCTTTTTCCAGAAACACCGCGAAAATCTCGGATACGTGGCATAGCGACCGTAATGAGACGATCGAGAAATTCATACATGCGTGTGCCGCGCAGCGTGACTTTTGCTCCCAACGGCATGCCTTCGCGCACGCGAAAGCCAGCGATGGATTTCTTGGCCGAAGTGATCACAGCGTGTTGACCTGCGATTGTTGTCAAATCGGCCTGAGCTGATTTCGCCTTTTTGCTGTCTTTGACAGATTCACGCCCTGCACCGATGTTCAGGACAATCTTGTCAAGCCGCGGGATTTGCATGTCATTTTTATATCCAAACTCTTCCTTGAGAGATGCGCGGATATTTTCGTCATAAGCAGCGCGAAGACGAGGTATGTAATTAGCTGTATCAAGCATCAATCACATCTCCTGTCGTTTTTGCAAAGCGCACTTTCTTGCCGTCTTCCATGCGGAAGCCAACGCGTGTTGCTTTGCCGTTTGCGTCAATCATAGACAAGTTTGACAGATCAATAGGCATCGCTTTGGGGATACGACCGCCTTGCGATGTTTGTGACTGCTTGGTGTGACGCACGGCCATGTTGACCCCATCAACAACCGCCTTGCCAGCGCTTGGGTCTACAGAGGCAATCGTGCCCTCTTTGCCCTTATCCTTACCTGCGAGAACAACAACCTTGTCCCCTTTCCGAAGTTTAGCCGCCATTAGAGCACCTCCGGAGCAAGCGAGATAATTTTCATGAAGTTCTTGGCCCGCAACTCGCGCACAACTGGTCCAAAAATACGGGTACCGATTGGCTCACCTGAATTGTTCAGGATAACAGCGGCATTGCCGTCAAAGCGGATAGATGTGCCATCCTCACGATGGACTTCTTTCGCGGTGCGCACAACAACGGCTTTACGCACGTCGCCCTTTTTCACACGTCCACGAGGGATTGCTTCCTTCACAGAGACAACAATAATGTCTCCCACAGAAGCGTATTTGCGCTTGGACCCACCAAGCACCTTGATGCACTGAACACGGCGAGCGCCTGAGTTATCAGCAACATCCAGGTTAGTTTGCATCTGGATCATTTGGTTTCTCCCGACCTTTGGGGGGTATGCCTACCTTTTCCCCAGGGTTTCGATTAAACTGAGTGCGCTTGAAACTTACGCTTCAAGAACCTCCCAGCGTTTTGTTTTCGATCTCGGAGCGCATTCAATGATGCGTACGGAATCTCCGACCTTGAAAGCATTCTTTTCATCGTGCGCCCGATATTTTTTGGACTTACGGATGGTTTTTTGCAAAACAGGGTGCTTAAAGCGACGTTCTACTGAAACGGTGATCGTCTGCTCGTTCTTGTCGCTTGTCACAACACCTTGAAGAATTCGTTTTGGCATTCTGTGACGTCCTTATTCTGCAGCCGCTGCGGCTTTTTCATTTAAAACAGTCTTCACACGGGCAGCATCACGTTTCACGCTGCGCATACGCGCTGTATTTTCAAGCTGGCCTGTCGCTTGTTGGAAGCGCAGGTTAAACGCCTCCTTCTTCAAATTCGACAGCTCATCACGAAGCTGATCGGGCGTTTTTTCACGCAATTCGGTGGCGTTCATTCGCTTTTTACCTTTCATACACGGGTGAGCCCATTTGGTTACCCATTACCCCGTGGGACAAATATATAAGGCGCCGATTCCAAGATCGACGCGCTCGAAATGCGCTTCTAGGGGAGCATATGGATAAAAGCAACCCCTAAGAGCCTTGAAAATCGGCATTCTTTGCCAAATCGTTTGAAAGCGCTGGTTACTTTTGAAAGCACGCCATAAAAGGACCCCTATGACAGAACCGAAATTACTCTTTGCTACACCGCTTTACCACGCGCCCCTGAGCGCAGATGGACAGATTGATATATCTGAAATCGAAGCCTCATGCTGGTCTATTGCTCAGGATGATGAAGCAGGCCAAGAGTGGTGCACCCAAAATGGCTACCCAGGGTATACGAGCTATGCTTCCCTCACAGATTTGGGATGGCGGTTTCCGATTTTTGCCGAGCTTGAAAAACTCTTGGACCAGCATGTGGCGGAATTTGTCAAAGAGCTGGACTGGGATCTTGGCGACAAAGCGATCTCGCTGGAAGACCTCTGGATCAATATCCTGCCGGAGGGGGGCACACATACGGGCCATATTCACCCGCATTCGGTCCTCTCAGGTACAACTTATATCGCTATGCCAGAGGGAGCGAGCGCCATCCGATTTGAAGATCCGCGGCTGGCGCAAATGATGGCCGCTCCGCCCCGGCGCAAAGATGCGCGAGAAGCACTTAAGCCCTTCGTCTATGTGGCACCCCAAGTGGGCGATGTGCTGCTCTGGGAAAGTTGGCTGCGCCACGAGGTTCCGATGAATATGTCCGAAGAAGAACGCATTTCTGTGAGCTTTAATTACCGTTGGGGGTAGGGTCACGTTGGAGAGCGGCGATTTTTTTTGGAGAGTTGGAAGTGCGCCCACATGATGAAGATCTCTGCGGAAAGTCGCTTCTATTTAGAAAGCAGGGCCGCAGCGGCATGGTTCGGCAAAACAGAGCGATGATGGAACCATTGAAAAAGACTTCTGCATAATCGAAACAATAGCAAAAACACCCCGCCCAGTAGCACCACCGGAACGCGCCTGCCTGCCCCCCTCGGCAGGTGCGGGCCTCATTTCTAAAAAGGAAGACGCATTATCCATAATTTGGGTTATACACTGATCTTTTGGTTTACATTATCACTAGAGTGTCATCTCAGTGAGCTATAAAACGCCAAGCCTAATGAAAGAAGCGTAACGGCGGCAAAAAACAGCTCTTTCCTCTTTGTGTTTTTTTCCCTGCCAAACAAACTCCGCTTAGCTGCGGCTAAGGCTCGGTATTGATCTGACAATGTGCTTAAATCGTCGTCACGTATGCGCTGATAGACGATCATGCGCTCGGCCCCATTGACTCAATAGGAATGCTTTAATTTCTTATAGTCATGGGCATTGCCCTGCTGACCCCCAAAGGTCAGCCCCTCTCCTAAGTACACATTAATTTCATCATCTGGACTACGTCTCACGCGCTGAATGGTTTCCTGCACGCTTTTCAAGCGGCTTTCATGATCTTTCAGCTCTGGAAAGGCTGCTTCGATATCAGACCACCGATACTGGTCCAACACTTGCTCTAGCTGATCTGTGCACATAATGACCACCGCATCGATCAAATCATGCTGCGCGTTGACCAAGTATTGCTCTGCGATGGTTATTTTGTTGCTAATTTTAAGGCATTTATCGGAGTCTAGGTTCTTTTCAAAACTCAGAAGCACCATGGCCCCATAAAGCATGCGTCCTGCATAGCGTAATTCGTTAATAGCCGCAACGAGCACCCCGTCGCCCATATGCTCATGACGCTTTATCCAATATTCAACGTCTTTCCACTGATGTAATATATCTTTGAGACGACGCTCAGTTGTCGTCCGAAAATCCGCATCCAGTAAGCA
>WTIQ01000490.1 GCA_011525185.1 Paracoccaceae bacterium
GACTATGGCCTTAGGCTTCTGATCCAACTGGCCTCGGTACATCCAGAACGGCAAAAGGTCAGCACCGTTGCCAAAACGTTTGGGCTATCTGAACATCATCTTGCAAAGATTTGCGCCACGCTTGTGAAGTCTGGGCATCTTACCTCAGAAAGAGGTAGAAGCGGAGGTATAGCGCTTGCCATGAGCCCGAGTGACATTCGTCTCGGCAGCGTCGTGCGTGCGCTAACAGGCTCTTATGTCTTTGTTGAATGCGATAATGCGCACTCCTGCATGTGTCGCTTGCTACCAGCCTGCGGCTTACGCGCGCCCATTCAACGCGCAAGAGAAGCCTTTTTCAACGAGCTTGATCAAACAACCTTGGAACAAGCGCTCGGGGACAGAAACGCTGTCCGAGCCACACTTGCTGTGTAATCAATGGCCTGGCAATCAATCGCCCTGAACAGCCTTTGGCAAAACACAAAGCATTTCGTAGAGAAAGTTTCCTCCGATTAGAGCAGTATTGCCCGTTGGATCGTAGGGAGGCGAGACCTCAACCAAATCACAGCCAACGATATTTAGACCAGATAAGCCGCGGATAATTTCAAGCCCTTGTATGGTACTCAGCCCACCAACTTCAACTGTGCCTGTTCCAGGCGCATAGGCAGGGTCAAGGCTATCGATATCGTAGGTGAGATAAACAGGGGCATCCCCGATCTCTGCGCGAATGTCTTCCATGAGCGGCACCATGGATTTATGCCAACATTCTTCGGCCTGCACCACGCGCCATCCCTGCCCCCGCGCCCAGTTGAAATCATCAGGACTATAGCCCGTACCGCGAAGACCAATTTGATAGACTTTATTATTTATCAAACACTCGTCTTCCCATGCACGCCGAAAAGGACAACCATGCGCGACCTTCTCTCCGAACATTTCATCATTGATATCAGCGTGGGCATCCACATGCACCAAAGCCACAGGACCGTGCTTTTCTCGTATCGCCCGCAAGATTGGCCAAGTTAAGGTGTGATCCCCGCCGAGTGTAAGAGGGATCGCACCGTCATTTAAAACGGCCCTGTAAAATTTAGTGATAATATCAACAGATTTTTTCAGATCAAAGGTGTTGATCGGCACATCACCAATGTCCGCCACTTGCATATGCTCAAAAGGTGCCGCCCCCGTCGCCATATTAAACGGGCGCAGCATACGGCTCTCATCCCGTATTTGTCGCGGCCCCAAGCGCGTACCAGGTCGGTTCGACGTGCCAATATCCATAGGAATGCCAATAAAGCAGGCATCCAAGCCACTAGCAGTCTCTTGTGTTGGCAATCGCATAAAGGTTGCAGGACCGCCTGTTCGGATCATCTCATTGCCGCCGAGGGGTTGATTATATGCCAAGACCGAAGCTCCTATGTCTAACGCCTCTGCGGGATCATCAGCGAAACGCGTTTGTTGGACGCGGATGATATCGCAATGGCTCCTCAATTTCTCGCACTTACAGACCGGAAAAGTCCATCAAATTTTTCTTGTCTTAGTGAGAACATGGCTAAGTGACCAAAATAGAGAGCATGATCACAGCTTGAGAAAAAAAGGGGCGCGATACATAAATCGCGCCCAGTCAACCAGAGAGAACGGACATTTAACCCCTGTCCGAAGGGGAAACTTCCCCTTCAATTTGCTAAAACACTGTGGCAGCAATGAGACGCGATCTAGGAAAGATGTTGAAAACTTAGCGTACTCATCAAGGCTTCTCAAAGAGAGCGCGATTACCGCTACTTCCATCTATCCTTGGCAGCAAAGTACCGATGCACGACAGGCAAAAACCAAGGCTTTCCATCATAAAGCGGCACCTTTGGAGGTGCTTTGGAATAAAAAACACTCGGCCGATTGCCCGTGCCCAGCGCAAGCTCTGCGACCTTCTTGCCCATCCAACGGGCCCAGACTGTGCCAGAGCCAGCGTAGCCGGCGGCATAATAGATACCTTCTTTTTGAAAGATGACGGGCAATTGGGCACGGGTAAATCCTACATTTCCAAGCCATGAATAGTCTATTTTGCAATCCGCGAGATCAGGAAATATCTCCACCAGACGTCTTTTCAAATAGAGTACCGATCGGTCAGAGGGTGTCTTTCGATCAAAGCTACGTGACCCCAAAAGAATGCGATCGCGATCAGGAGTTGGTCGAAAATAGCTATAAAGATTAGCGGTATTACCATACATTCTTAGGTGAGGCATCAAATCTCTTACGCGACTTTCTCCTAATTTTTCGGTCACAATTATTTGGCTTTGCACAGGGACAAGACGCTGTCGCAAATATTGACCAAACTTATATTTATGGCCCGTATAGGCGTTGGTTGCGACAATGATCGTGTGCGCTTTTATATCGCCCAAGCTTGTTTGGACAATTTTAACGCTGGTGCCAGTTGGCTGAAAGTCCTGCACGATCACTTGCGAAAAGAGCTTGGCTCCAGAGGCTTCTACCACGCGCAAAAGCCCAGCAAAAAACTTACCAGGATGAAAGCCCCCTATTTCACCACGTACCATACCGCCATGAAACAGATCAGTTTGAATCTCTCGATGTTGCTCTGCGCGCGGCACCATGTAAGCCTCGTGACCCGGGACCCGATTAAGACGCTCGACCTCACGAGCTTGGGCCTCATAGTCCTTTGGCGTGACCGCTCCTGTAAAACGACCCGTCATTTGAAATTGGCAGTCGATGCCTTCCTCGTCACAAAATGTCTTCAAATCCAATCGGGCGGTTATCCCTTCAGCATAAGCCTCATCGGCAAAGGCCTGACCATGGGTATCGCTCAAGGCCCCGTGCGACAGCCGAATTTGACCACTGCAAATACCGCCATTGCGGGTCGAGGCCCCAAACCCCGGTAAACCTGCATCAAGCACAACCACTTGCTTTCCCTGTCGCGCAAGGCTCAGTGCAGCGGACAGCCCCGTGTACCCCGCTCCAACAATCAAGAATTCCGTCTCGCGCGGCAAAACCGTGTGCGTATGTGCAGGTCTCAAACTCTCTTCAATATCCCACCAAAAGGCACGGCGCTTCATCTTTGGCTCCCGCTTATTCACTTAACTACCAGCGCAGGGCATTGTGCTCGTCCAATGTTGCTTTGAAAACCCAAAGTTTCAAAGCTAATAATCATCCAAAGCGCTGATTTCTATGTCGCAAACTTCCTATCAACGGTGCATTTAAGCAAGAGAGTTGCGCATGCCTTGGGACAAGCTACCTTTGCGATGTTCCGAAACTGTGAGGATGAATGCGCCACAAATCACTCCTCCCTTGGCTTTGTCTCGCTTACATGGGGCTGTCATGGGGGCTTTCCTTTTCAATGGCAAAGCTTGCCGCCGATACAGGTGCGCACCCTTTTGTGATTGCTTTTTGGCAAACCAGCCTCTCAAGCCTGATTTTATTTGGCATTTGTCATATCAGAGGGCGCAAATTCTCTATCACGCGGCACTCAATTCCAACCTATCTGGCCCTCGCCCTATTGGGCAGTGCCATCCCTGGCGTTGCCTTTTACTATTCCGCGGCAAAAGTGCCCGCTGGGGTTTTATCGCTGACCGTCTCGTTGATACCTGCCCTCACCTATGCAATCGCCTTGGCGATCAAAAGCGAAACGCTAGAGGCGCGACGCCTTTTGGGACTAATGCTCGGCTTTAGCGCAATCTGCCTCGTCATTCTCCCCGACACGAGCCTGCCAACCAAGGGAATGACCTTTTGGGTTTTGCTCGCCTGCTTCAGCTCGCTCTCTTATGCAAGCGAAAATATATTTCTCGCTGAACGGCCTCTTGATGATATCGGACCCTTACGCCTGTCTTGCGGTATGAATCTATTTGCAGCGCTCTTGCTCTTACCCTTGGCGGGCTCCATAGGCGAAATTAATGCTCCTTTTGAGGGTACTGCGGTACTTCCTCTATCCATTCTAGGTCTGAGCTTAATTTCCGTCACAGCCTACACTTTGTTCATTTTCTCCGTGCGCCAGTTTGGGGCCATTTTTGCGAGCCAAGTGGGATATGTCGTGACATTATGTGGCCTTTTATGGGGAATCGTCCTCTTTAATGAGGTGCATTCCCCATGGATTTGGTCCGCATTTGTCGTCATGATGATCGGTCTTTTCTTTGTGAAACCGCGCAGTGATCAAATAGAGGATCAAAAATCATAAAATCGTCAAGCGACCCTCAAACATCCCTACCCGTTTGATCAGTTCAGCTTTATGCAACCGTCGGGCCGCTTCGAAATAAAAGCGATCTTCGCTTTTTTTGTTGAAACGATCATTACTCAAGACGGTTAGTTTGTTTCGATCCGCATGTCGGATCAACAGCGCATCCGCCTTGTGCCCCTTTTTGGACACTGTGATATGATTTCGGTTTATCTCCATAACACGGCAGAGTGCCATCGGCACAGTTTCCGTCGGCTCGATGAGATTCTTTTCCCGCAACAATCGATGCACCGAGTGGTCAAAAAAGATATGCACACCAAAGCCATCGCGCTCAAGTTCGCTCACAAAATCCTTGAGCGGCTGAAACTCCCAATCTGCGGTTCCTAGTAAATTGTTGCCATCTAAAACAATTTGCGGCGGCGCACTCCCATCTCCTGATTTCGAGGGCATAAGGCCAAGCCTGATCCTTTGATAACCAGCGATCAAAAGAAGCCCCGTAAAGGCATAAATGACCAGAGTCACAATGCTGTCTCTATCAATCACCAGTAAAAAGCAAAGGACAAAGGCCACGGCCATCCACAAAATAAACCCACGGAAATAAAGACCTATGCAAAGGACAAATAAACTGGTGATCAAAGGTAATTGACTGACACTGTCACTCACCCAAGGCATAAAAATCTCCGCTGCTCAAATCAATGTTACTGCCACCAACTTAACAGGTTGCTTCTGCTTGTCATCCGCTTATCGAGGCTATGCGCTCAAAAGAGTATCAAAATCCCCCAGTTCCACAGAAAGTCGCAGCAGTTCCAAAGTGGGCACAAGCTCGCTGAGATCCTCTATCTGGATCGCATTGCACTCGCCACGCAGCTTAACGGGTTTACCTTTGTGAAAGACCGAAATTTGCACGCGCCCATCTAAGAGCTCTAGCCACCATTGTTTGATCCTAACTGGAACAGCAGCCCGTCGGAAGTTGCCATTCACATCGGAGACCCATTTATATTTAACTGGCGCATAGTTCTTGTTGGTCGCAAGCTCGATCTGCTCTTTGATATTCTGGATCAACTGATCCCGCCTTGCGCGCACCGCGGCAACCCGCATATCTGGCTCACGGACAACGAAATCAAAGCTCTCAAACACGCCTGATCGTGCGAGCTGTCGTTTCTTTTTCGCGTCAAAATGCGCTGTCATAGGTCCTGCATCATAATGTCTGCGGTGTTCGCTGCCTCAATGATTCCCTGTTTAGAACGGCCATGTAGCGGCAAAGTATAGGTCGGAGGCTCATCAGGTTTTCGTGTCAATGTCTTCGCCAATTTTCTGCAAAAGCGCTTTGGATTGGGCAAGCTGATTTGCATGATCTTGGCGCCATTTTGCATAGCCATGCGTAATTTTAGCCGACACAGCGTCAAACGACAGAGGAACACCGTAGTCTGAGAGTTTTTGCACACAGTGATCCACGGCCTGCTGATCCAACACCACCGCCTGAGTGCCCGTCAAAAACTCGGTTTGTCGCCAATACATCATAAAAATACGATCATCAGTCCGTGTGTCATGTGGGTCCACAAACTCACGCTGCTTGCCCAAAAGCCTTGCAATTTCTTGCGCAAACTCAGCCCCCAAAGGCGCATAATGTGCCGCCGCTGAGGTCAGAACGGTGATGATGTGTTCAAGATCACCCTCAGCTTGATAGCTCTCCCATGCAGCGGCCACTTCAAGCTTAGCTGACGCCTCCGCCTCTCTCAATGCGGCCTTATCTTTGGACGAGCGCAAGGACTGCGCATTTTCAAAGCGCGTTTGCGGCTTTTGAAACATCGGATGCGGTCGAAACTCTGCCTTTTTGTAGGATATATGCTCAGGCTTAGAGGGCGTGACGTGAAGTCTCTCCAAACGGTTTTTGGGTTTCCAATAGGCAAGGCTCTTGTCCTCTATATCGCTGTTTATGCCATGATCGGCTTGCAAGCGTTTGGCCATTTTTCGCGCCTTTGGCAAACCTAAACGAGGGTATCCTCCGAGTTCGACATGCGTTTCCCCCATGGGTAAATTGAGACGCAACAGCCAGTTACGTGTTCCGTTGGGCAAGACCTGAAACATAAGATTTGGCATCGCATCATCGGGATAAAGACGCGCACGCGCGCGTGGGACAATTTTTTCTAAAACGTCCGTGTTCAGTCGCATCTCTCTTTGCCTGCC
>WTIQ01000346.1 GCA_011525185.1 Paracoccaceae bacterium
GGGCGCAGTTTATGATACAGCGCCCCGTTATCTGGCATATGGCGGTCAGGTTGTCATGGTGGGCATGCCAAAATCGGGCGATAGCTCTCAATACGAACCCGTCATGATGGCCGCTGTCGGACAGGGGATGATCGGATCAAAAATGGGCGATGTGGTGATTTCGCGCGATATTCCTTGGATGGTTGATCTCTATCAGCAGGGTCGCCTGAAACTGGATGAGTTGATCTCTGGTCGCTACAGCCTTGAGCAGATAAATGAAGCCATTGCGGATACTAAGACAGGCGCAGCGCGGCGTAATGTAATCCTCTTTGAGTGAGCTTGAACATGAAGCTTATTGATCTCGATATCATTGTCACATCACCCCCCGCGCCAGGCTGGGGAGGACGGTATTGGATATTCGTGAAGCTAACAAGTGACACGGGTCTCGTCGGATGGGGTGAGTGCTATGCCTCAACAATCGGTCCCGCGGCCATGGAACACGTGATACGCGACGTATTTCAGCGTTATTTTCTGAACGAAAATCCAGAAAATATCGAGCGCCTCTTTCGCCGCACCTATTCATCAGGCTTTACTCAAAGACCAGATTTAACGGTTATGGGGGCCTATTCAGGCCTAGAAATGGCCTGTTGGGATATCATTGGCAAAGACAGAGATCGTCCTGTTTGGGCCTTGCTTGGCGGTCTGATGAATGAGCGCCTACGCGCCTATAGTTATCTCTACCCCCTGCCCCATCATGACATTGAGGCCTTTTGGACCTCTCCGGAAATGGCCGCAGAAAGCGCGCTTGATCTCGTTAAACGAGGGTACACAGCGGTGAAATTTGATCCAGCAGGCCCTTATACCATGCGCGGCGGACATATGCCTGCGATGGGTGACATCTCTCTCTCGGTGGCATTTTGTAAAGCGATCCGTGAGGCTGTTGGCGATCGTGCAGATCTTCTCTTTGGCACACATGGTCAGTTTAGCACGAGCGGCGCTATTCGGCTTGGAGACGCCATCGCGCCCTATTCACCGCTTTGGTATGAAGAGCCCATCCCCCCTGATAATCTGGACGAATTTGCAAAAGTCGCAAAAGCCTTGCCTATTCCGATTGCCACGGGCGAACGTTTGAGCACAAAGGCAGAGTTTGCCGCCCTTTTGAAAAGCGGCGGTGCCTCCATTTTACAGCCCGCTCTAGGACGAGCAGGTGGCCTTTGGGAGATGAAAAAGCTCTCCGCTATCGCTGAGGTGTTTAATGCTCAAATGGCCCCACATCTTTATGCAGGTCCCGTTGAATGGGCTGCAAACATCCAACTGGCCGCAAGCATCCCTAACCTCTTGATGATCGAAACCATTGAAACGCCGTTTCACGCAGGGCTCATTAAGGGAGGGATTACAGTTGAGCATGGCTATGTCACGCCGCCCACATCAGCAGGCCTCGGCATTGACGTTGATGAAGCACTGGCCCGCGCGCACCCCTATGAGGGCGATGGGCTCCATCTGCAAATGCAAGATGAGCCATGCAAATATAATGAACAAAACGTCTTTATGGGGGGCGCCCCGCCAAAGGCCTAAAGCAACTGTTTATTGATGATGTGAGGCAGGTTCATATGATCTCGCTTGTTCCTTTCGTGCATCTGAGACGCGCCAAAGTCCTACTCATTTTTGTGGGACAGAAACTAAAAGGCCCTTGCATGAAAGAGAACATTAGCAAAAAGCATCCCGCCCGACCGCAAGCACATGGTGCAAACTCTAATATGGTTTGAAACCAGTGCGGTCATTCAACACCATTCATACCTTAGCTTAAGAACTCCCATTTAGATGGACAGCCTCCAACCATAAGGCATCGAGCGCTTTGATCTCTGCCACATCAAAGCGCTCTTGCTCTTCCCAATACCGCCCGCTCGGCACGAAATAACTAAGCCTTTTTTCTGTCATGCGGGCCTGCGCGATCTTATCTGGATCGAGTGTAAATGGAGCAGGTTCAGGTCCTCCAAATGTTTGTCGGGGAAAGGTCAACCGAGAGCGTTCCTGTGAGAGGTTTGTCACTCGACATCCCTGCTCCAATGCGAAGGCGTAAAACCGATTGGCCTTAGCCTCAAGGGACATCAACGTTATGTCATCGCGCAAAGGGACTGCTGTGCCTTGTCCATAAAAATGCGTCGTCTCACCCGAATAATCCATATCGCATCCTAAAAACGCAATGTGCTTTGGTTTGTAATGGCCCAAAATCCAATAGGCTGCGGTAAAGGCCATGGTACCACCCGCATAGACGAAACCTCCATACTGATTTTGAATGGGCACAAAATCCTCTTGCGTAACGTATTTTTGATGCGCTTTGAGCTCTTTTGGTCGCCGCTCAGCAGGAAAATCATACGGGTAAATTAAATCATCCCAGTCGGGGCGCACTTGCCAAGCATTGTTGAGCACAACAACACGATCAAAGCCCTTGCGATCCCATTCCCGCGCCGCGACCACAGAGGGCCCAGATCCTAAAATTAATACGGATAAAACCATAGGCTTAGCTCATTTCGCTAACGGGTGGTGCATTTTAAGGTTCACTTCTCCCACCGTTAAACCTCTTAGCCGCGCCTATGGCTTTGACATGCCTTAGCGCATCCATGGACGGGTAAATTCGCCCAATACCGCTTGTACATCTTCGTCACTGGCGCCGCCTGCAACTTTTGCGATGAGACCTTTCTTTTTGTCATCAATAACCTCAACAACACGCGCGTCGCAGCTCGCCTCTGAAAGGGCTGCATCATAAATGCGTGTGATGGCCATTTTGCGCAACGTCGGCTTAAAGATTTTTCCGACAGCCGTTTTGGGGAGCTCATCAACAAGTTCGACATATTTCGGATGCGCTGCACGTTCTGGAATGCTCTCAGCACAATAGGCTTGAAGTTCTTCCGTCGTAGCCGCTGCTCCAGCCACCAGCTCCACATAGACGCAAGGCAGTTCGCCCGCCTTTTGATCTGGTTGTCCAATCGCTCCTGCAAAAGCCACAGCCTCGTGCCCCAAGAGCGCCTCTTCAATCAGCGCAGGATCAATATTGTGACCACCACGAATGATCAGATCCTTCGCCCGGCCCGTGATCCAGAGATACTGATCGCCATCAATTCGTCCCAAGTCTCCTGTTCTCAAGAACCGTTCGTCATAATAAAGATCTTTATTCTTATCTGCTTCTGTGTAGGTGTTGCCCGCCCAGACACCTGGACTTGCAATGCAGATTTCTCCGACTTCATCGGTGGCACATTCCTCAAGTCCATTTTCGCCTGATTTAATGGTTTTTAGTTCCGTATAAGGAAAACGGATACCAACGGAGCCGATCTTTTTGACCCCATCTACTGGGTTACCCGAGACTAATACAGTCGCTTCCGTTAACCCGTATCCTTCAACGATATTAACACCTGTGGTTTCCTCAAATCGCTTAAAAAGCTCAACAGGAAGAGGAGACGAGCCAGAAAACGCAGTCTTGATCGAGCTGATATCCGCGTTCACGGGTCTTTGCATCAGAGCCGAAATTGCCGTGGGAACGATAAAGATAAATGTCACATTCCAACGCTCGACAAGTTTCCAAAAATTATCAAAGACCCCATCGCCACGATACCCAGCTGGAGTCGGGTAAATGATATGGGCACCCGAGGACAAAGCCCCCATAAGAACCACATTACAGGCCATCACGTGAAAGAGCGGCAAGGGACAAATCACATTGTCATGTTCCGTCATCAACAGTTCATTTCCAAGCCAAGCGTTGTAGATAATCCCAGAATTGAGATGCTGCGCTACTTTTGGCATGCCCGTTGTGCCGCCTGTGTGGAACTGGGCACAGACACGGTCCTTTTGCTCATCTTCAAAATCAAGCGTGGTGTTTTGACGACGCATTAACGCATTAAAATCTTGAACTTTGGCCTTATGTGCAACTGGATTTTTGGGACGGATGAGCGGCACGATCCAGCTTGTCGGCGGCGTCAGGTACCGGCATAGATCAATCTCCAAAACTGTCTCTACATTCGGCGCAAGAGCTACAGCGGCTGCGGCGTTTTGAGCGACTTCTGTTTTCACGAACGATTTAAGCGTCACAAGCACTTTGGCATTTGTTTCGCGCAAAATGGCGCCCATCTGCTCCGCTTCTAATAGCGGGTTGATCGGGCTGACAATCCCTGCCGTCATGCCACCAAGGAGCGTAAGAACCGTTTCATTACAGTTGGGAAGGATAAAGGCCACAACATCGCTTTGCCCGATGCCAAGACTGCGGAACATATTAGCGGTTTGGGCAGTACGGCGGTGCAACTCGGACCACGTTAAAGTCTCGGCCTTATCTTTTTCACCAGACCGCAATTGAAAGCTAATTGCATTTCGTGACCCGAATTTTTCCGCAGTCTGACTGAGCAAGTTAAAGAGTGTTTTGGGCACATCGCGTTCTGCCCATGCACTCTCGCTTTCAAGCCGCTCCGTGTCTGCAATCGATGCAAATCCCATTCGCTTCTCTCCCCTTTGGCGCTGTTTATATGTTTTGGCACAGGGTTACATTGCAAGCGAAGACAGTCAATCACGTTTTAAAGGGCTAAAAGCCCTCCCCTACGTCAACTGTAAACTGCATGCGCGCCAAACGTGCATAAAGGCCGTTTTCTGCGATAAGTTCATCATGTGTGCCCTGAGCAATAACCTGTCCCCCATCCATAACAAGGATGCGGTCTGCCTTTTTAACGGTTGCAAGACGATGAGCGATAATGAGTGTTGTTCGGTTTTTTGATAAGGTATCTACTGCGGTCTGAATGGCGCGTTCATTTTCTGCGTCCAGCGCACTGGTCGCTTCATCCAACAACAAAATGGGCGCATCTCGCAAAATAGCGCGAGCAATGGCGATACGTTGCTTTTGCCCACCCGACAAAAGAATACCACGTTCTCCCACCTCTGTATTATATCCATCGGGAAGCGTCGAAATAAAATCATGGGCCGCAGCTGCCTTCGCCGCCTTTACTACGTCTTCATCGGTGGCCTCGGGCTGGCCAAAACGAATGTTTTCATAAACAGAAGCCGCAAAGACATCCGCGTCCTGAGGCACCAAAGAAATATGGCGCCGAAAGTCGCTTCTCTTCAACTCTTTGATGTTTTTTCCGTCAATTCGAACCTGACCAGAGCTGGGATCATAAAATCTTAGTAAGAGCTGGATAATGGTCGTCTTTCCCGCGCCTGACGGACCTACAAGAGCAACGCTTTGACCTGCGGGCACAGAAAACGATACATTGGTTAGCGCGGCAGTATTTTCACGAGATGGATAATGAAATCCTACGCCTTCAAATTCTATTTCCCCTTTCACCGGTCCCGCGAGTTGATCGGGGGTGCCTGGATCAGACAAAAGGTCTTCCGCCTCTAAAAGCTCAATCAAGCGTTCAGTCGCGCCAGCCGCACGCTGCACCTCCCCCCACACTTCTGAAAGCGCTGCGACTGCACCGCCGACCATGATGGAATAGATGACAAACTGAACCAAAGTGCCCGCTGTCATATTGTTTGAGCGCACATCATGTGCGCCGATCCAAAGGACGCCGATAATACCAGAAAAAACCAGAGAGATCACGATAAAGGTCATTAATGCACGGGCGTAAAGACGATTCTTAGCGGCAAGATAACTATGCTCTGTCACATCGGAAAATTGTTCTTGCGTCCTTGTTTCATGGGTAAAGGCCTGAACGGTTTGAACCGCACCAAGCGCCTCTGATGCCTTAGCAGAACTGTTTGCGATCCAGTCTTGATTTTCCTTGCTAAGCCGCCGCACACGACGACCAAGTGTCAGGATTGGGATCAAAATCGCGGGGACAAGAAGCGCGACAAGACCTGTTAACTTGGCCGAGGTCAAAAGCATGAACAAGAACCCACCCACGAGCAAAAGCACGTTGCGCAAGGCAATAGAAACAGAAGAGCCAATCACAGTGAGAATAAGTGTTGTGTCGGTTGTAATTCGGCTAAGCACCTCACCCGTCATCAACTTTTCATAAAATGCGGGGCTGAGACCAAGAACTCGATTAAAAACGGCCTTGCGAATATCTGCGACCACGCGCTCCCCCAATTTCGTGACCAACAAATATCGCATCGCTGTGCCAAACGCTAAGAGCGCCGCAATACCAAGCGCCGCACCAAAGTACTGATCGAGCGACCCACCTTGATCTGAAAAGCTATCGACCACACGCCGTACCGCAACAGGAAGCGTCAGTGACAAAGCAGCCGTAAAGAATAGAGCAATGACCGCCAGAACAATTAAACTGCGGTACGGCTTGAGAA
>WTIQ01000131.1 GCA_011525185.1 Paracoccaceae bacterium
CGATATAGTCACAACAGCCAGTGATGACCATCGCCTTAGCGGTCGTAAATCTGCGGTTTATGGGGGGCTTGTCGCCGATACGTGCCTTGTTGCCGCAAAGCATGAAGGCGTCATTATTCTCTATGAAGTTTTGGCATGTGACGCCGAAATTATCCCTTATGGATTGATTGTTGGCGGAGGTGTTGCGGAAGTTTTACTGGATAACACGCCTGCAAAACTGGTTTTGAACAAGGCAGAGGACGCGATCCAATCCGCGCTTAATGCGGGTGTCTTAGCGCTCTGTGCCGAGGCCGTTGGCGCTATGAATTTCGCCTATGAGACAACGCTAGACTATCTCAAACAACGCAAACAATTTGGTCGTCCAATTGGAAGTTTTCAGGTGCTACAGCACCGCGCCGTTGATATGCTCACTGAAATAGAGCAGGCGCGTTCAATCACGATAAAGGCAGCGGCGGAGTTGGATGGGCCTGACGCCTCACGCTTTGTTTCTATGGCAAAAAACCTCATCGGGCGGAGCAGTCGGCTTATTGCGGAAGAGGCTATTCAAATGCATGGAGGCATTGCGATGACGTGGGAATATTCGGTCTCACACTACGCAAAACGCCTCATTATGCTCGATCACCAGTTAGGGGACACCGATTATCATCTCACAAAGATCATGCACGATCTCTGATCAAAGCAGAAAGCGATCAAAGAACGTAGCGACTGACATCTGTATCGCGGGTCAAGTCACCAAGATTCTCTTCGACATAGGCTTTATCAACCATGACACTTTCCCCTGATTTATCAGGAGCCACAAAAGAGAGCTCTTCGAACACACGCTCGATAACTGTGTAAAGACGCCGTGCGCCGATATTCTCAACCGATTGGTTCACCTCAGCCGCAATTTTAGCAAGTGCAGCGATGCCGTCCTCTGCAAATTCAACCTTAACGCCCTCGGTTTCCATCAATGCTTTGTATTGCAAGGTCAAGGCATTTTCCGTTTCGGTCAAAATGCGGATAAAATCAGCTTCGGTTAACGCACGTAGTTCAACACGGATCGGCAAACGGCCCTGCAATTCGGGCAAGAGATCAGAGGGTTTTGCCACATGAAAGGCCCCCGATGTAATAAAGAGGATATGATCCGTTTTTATCGGGCCATGCTTTGTGCTGACTGTGGTCCCTTCGATCAAAGGAAGCAGGTCGCGCTGCACCCCCTCACGGCTCACATCGGCGCCCCGCGCGTCTGCGCGGGCACATACTTTGTCAATTTCATCAATAAAAACAATACCGTTTTCTTCAACCGCGCTCAGCGCTTTGCGGGTGACAACCTCATCATCCAGCAATTTATCCGCTTCTTCCCCCACTAAAATCTCATGGCTTTCAGAGACCGTCATTTTGCGCGTCACAGTGCGCTGTCCCAGCGCTTTGCCAAAAATATCCCCTATGTTCATCATGCCCATCTGACTTCCCGGTTGGCCCGGAATATCAAACATCGGCATTGGATTGCTGTTGTCGCTCACCTCCAGCTCGATCTCATGATCGTCAAGCTCACCTGCACGCAGCTTTTTGCGAAACATTTCACGCGTCGCTTCGCGTGCGTCGCTTCCCGCGATTGCTTCTAATACCCGATCTTCGGCTGCCCGTACCGCTTTTGCGCGCACATCTTCACGCATCAATTCCCGTGTCATCGCAATGGCACTGTCCACGAGGTCACGGATGATCTGCTCAACATCGCGCCCGACATAGCCCACTTCTGTAAATTTAGTGGCCTCTACCTTGATAAACGGCACTTTTGCCAGCTTGGCAAGACGCCGGCTTATCTCGGTCTTGCCCACACCTGTTGGCCCGATCATGAGAATATTTTTGGGGAACACTTCATCGCGCAATGTTTCATCAAGCTGCTTGCGACGCCAACGCGACCGCAGGGCCACAGCAACAGCGCGTTTCGCATCTTTTTGACCGACGATATAACGATCAAGTTCTGAAACAATTTCACGGGGGGTTAGGTCTGACATGCGCAATAACCGTTCTTTATCTAATCTGAGTGATGAGGGACGTATGTGTTATGAGGAAATCTCTTCAACGGTGAGTTTACCATTTGTGTAAACGCAAATATCAGCCGCAATTTCCATCGCTTCGCGGGCAATCGTTTCTGCGTCTTTGTCTGACCCCATCATCCCACGCGCAGCCGCAAGGGCATAATTACCGCCCGATCCAATAGCCGCAACATTATGTTCAGGCTCCAAAACATCGCCCGCGCCCGTGATGACCATCAAATGTGTCCCATCACTCACAATCAGCATCGCCTCGAGTTTTTGCAGATATTTGTCTGTGCGCCAGTCTTTGGCAAGTTCGACAGCTGCACGGGGGAGCTGGCCCGGCGTTGCCTCTAGCTTGGCTTCGAGCCGCTCCAAAAGTGTGAAGGCATCCGCGGTCGATCCTGCAAATCCAGTCACCACATCAAAGCCACCTGGTGAAAGACGCCGCACCTTGCGCGCAGTTCCCTTTATCACTGTTTGTCCCAGAGAGACCTGACCGTCTCCTGCAATGACAATTTTACCGTCTTTTTTGACACCAATAATGGTTGTTCCGTGCCAGCCTGGAAACGCATCGCGGCTCATTTCACTCTCCTGAAACTAAATGACAGGGCGCCTGTTAAAACCATGCGCCCTTGATCACGATCTAGATTTAGATCGAGTCTTCTATCCAGCTTTGCAGTGCAGCTTTGGGGGCAGCGCCCGCACGGTTTGACACAACTTCTCCATCCTTAAAAATGAACAGCGCAGGAATGCCACGCACGCCCATAGAAGCGGCGGTGTTCGGGTTTGAGTCCACATCAACTTTGGCAATTTTGACTTTGCCCTGCATTTCGTTTGACAACTCTTCCAAAGCTGGTCCGATCTGCTTGCAAGGTCCACACCACTCTGCCCAAAAATCCACTACAACGGGGATGTCTGAATTCTTTACTTCTGCATCAAAAGTTTGATCTGTTACGGCAACTGTAGACATGTCGATCTCCTTCACATGTACGTCTTAGAGAAATACCTATGCAGCCTCTTGGCAAAGGTCAAGAATGCACAAGGCTCTGGAGTGATTGTATGCAGCGTTTGGCATCCAGATACATAAGCTCGCGGGTTGCAGTCCAAAGAAGCGCCGGAACAATCTCACTTTCGGGATATAGGGCCTCAAGAGCCATCACATAGGCCCCCATTTGACGCAAAAGGCCAAGGGGCGTTTCATCTTTGGTTTTAGGAACGATACGGTTGGTCTTATAATCGACCACCACAATTTTATCGTTGTCGATAATCAACCGATCGATCACCCCATGCACGGGAATGTTGTCAAACATTGGCAAAGCGACGCTAAGCGGCACCTCGGCCAAGGTGTCTTTGGCAAAGATAAAGGCAAGCTTGGGGTCACTGAGAATATTCAAAGCTTCCTCAATCGCGGGGGAAGACGGTATTTCATCCTCTAAAAGCCTTGCCTTTTCCAAAAGTGACTGCGCCTTAGTGCTCCAATCCTGTTCTGGGTAGGCGGGAAGACGTTCAAGCAGGTAATGCACCTGAGTGCCGCGCAAAAGGGCACGCTCTTCTTGCTCTCCCGCCTCTCCTGCAAGCGCTTTTGTCCCCTCAAATTGAGAGGGATTGATATTCCTCTTTTTATTTGGCTGGTGTGTCGGATCGTGCCACAGCCAATCAGCCACTGCGACAGAATCGTCTATGTCGTTTGGCTCGCTCATCTGAGGCTCATCAGGCCAAGCGCCATAGACATAGCGTTTCCCCATTCCGAGCGTAAATTCATGATCTTCTGCGCCAAGGGCTGCAAGACCACCAGAGACCTGATCGTACCATGTCACTCTGTCCCTGCCCAAATCTCCCGCAGAGGCCACGATGAGCCATTTTTCCGCCCGCGTCATCGCCACATAGAGGAGGCGGTCTTTTTCCCGCTGCTGCCGCGCATTTGCCTCATCTTGCGCCTCTTGTAAGACGTCGGGCATGGCCTCTTTGGAGGGTTTCACAACGGCCAAACCTTTATGCAGCATCAGGCCACCGCGATTTGGCGCTGGCAGTTTTCCAGTATCGGGCAAAATCACAATGGGCGCTTCTAACCCTTTCGCCCCGTGCACGGTCATGACGCGCACCTGATCGCCCGCATTATCGATCTGGCGCTTTATGCTGAGATCATCGGCGGTGGACCACGTAATAAACCCCGTTAGGCTTGGAATATCTGATTGTTCATAGACAAGCGCCTGCTGCAACAGCGCATTGATCCCATCCTCAGCCTCAGGCCCCAAAACGGAAATATAGCGCTGACGCGCCTTATGCTTGGTCAATAAACGCTCGATCACATCATAGGGGCGCAAACTATCGGTCACACTCAACAGATCGTTTAAAAGCGCAAGCTCTTCTTCATAGAGCTCAGGCTCTAAGCGCAATTTTTGCCAAAGATATTGCTTGCGGCGTCCATGAGCCAAAGTAAAGAGACGCTGCTCGCTCCACATAAACAAAGGCGATTTTAAGAGTATTGCAAGAGAGAAGTCATCCTCTGGCGTGGCAAGAAAGGACAGGACCGCCATGATATCTTTGACCGCCATTTCCTGACCCAATTCTAAACGATCCGCCCCTGCAATGGGCAACCCAATCGATTTACAGGCGTTGATAATTTCGCCAAACATGCCCGACCGGCGCTGTACCAAAATGAGGAAATCACCCGCACGCACAGGGCGTGAGGTAAAAATGCCGCTGCGCCCCTCTTCCACGGGCAAGGGCGTCTTTTGTGCAATCATCTCTTTGATTTCAGAGGCGATATGACGGGCAAGGAGGGTATTGTGATTATGCTCAGAGGGGAGATCAACGGGTCGATACCAAGCCTCATCCTTGGCCTCTTTGACCGCTGGCACATTCGGCCATAAATCCACGCGCCCGGGCATCCTGTCTTTAAAGGCCTTGTGATCTTCCTCAGGGGTAAACCCCGATGGAGCTTTATCTTTGAACACCGCATCAACCGTCTCTAAAATCGCAGAGGACGAGCGAAATGAATACGCCAAACTACGATCATTTAAAGGCGTTGGGGTCAGTGCCAATTGATCATTGAACTTAAGCTTCATGCGATCAAACTCAGCCGCATCCGCCCCTTGAAAGGAGTAAATAGACTGTTTTTTATCCCCCACAACAAAGAGTGTCCTGCTATCTTCCCGCGCGCCATCTCCGCTTGTGATTTCCTGCGCCAGTTTTTCAATGACCTCCCATTGCAATGGGCTAGTGTCTTGCGCCTCATCGACAAGGATATGGCTGATCCCCCCGTCCAAACGGTAAAGCACCCAATCGGCCACAGAGGGGTTTGACAATAAATCCCTCGTTTTTAGGATCAAATCATCAAAATCCAACCAACCACGAAGCTGTTTTTGTGCCTCATATTCCGGTAAAAATATCGCAGCAAAGGCGTGTAAAGCGGCTGTGCGCTCTGCAATCCCTAGGCGTAATTCCATTTGTTTTGAGTGCGCGACACGATCGAACAAATCCTCTAACTGGGGCATCACATGCGCCAACACGCCTGATCTAATAGCTTTACTGGGAAAATTCTTTCTCAGGGAATAGGGGGCACTGGCGATCAGAACAGCGTCTTGCAGATGACGCAAATCAGTAGGAGACAGCCCCTGAACCCGTTCAAGCGGTTCGATCACTTTTTGATCGTTTGTCCCGCCGTTTGGCAGCGCCTCCAACAGTGTTTTCACAAGGGCTAGGTCCGAAGCCAAGAGAGAGCGTTCAACAATGCTTTGCCGATCAAGCGTTTCGGTCAAATCAAGACTGGTCCAAATTTGGCTCCGGCTCTGCCCAAGGGGGGCCGATTGACGGGTGCGCAGAATAGAGCCGATCAACCCGTCCAAGCTATGATCGCTTTCAAACTGGGCAAGTTGCTCGATCACCTCACGCTCCGCAGAGCGGGAGAGTGTCTCCACGACATCACGGCTCAGCTCTTTGACCTGTCGTTCATCAATCTCCTGAAACTGAGGAGAAACCCCCGACTCCAGCGGAAAGCGTCGCAGCAGAGACGAACAAAAAGAGTGAATGGTTTGAATTTTCAAACCGCCAGGCGTTTCAATGGCACGGGCAAATAGGGTGCGGGCATGGGCAAGTTTGACAGGATCAAACGCTGCGCCAAAGCCGATTTGCACCAAGTCGTCATAAAGCGCCTGATTGTCCCGCATCGCCCATGCGCCGAGCAACCCAAAGAGTCGGTTTTGCATCTCGCTCGCGGCAGCCTTGGTAT
>WTIQ01000500.1 GCA_011525185.1 Paracoccaceae bacterium
TAATGGCCGTTAAACGATCGATGCGAATGGACCAGTCGGTGCTTAGTGTCCCGCTTTCCACCCATCTGAGGATCTGCAGATGCTGAACTTCACTGGCATCCAAACCTAAGAAGACGATCCAGCTCAGAAGTGCTGCAAGAAAAAGGAGACCAGTCGTCACCCATTGGGCGGCTTTTTCCCCAATAATACGCCAGCCAAATCCGGCGATAAGGGCGCCAATCAAGGGCGCGAAGAGAATAATCTTTGCCATGGCCTCACCCTTTCATCACATTGACGTCTTCCACAGCAATCGTGCCCCGATTGCGGAAGAAGCTCACAAGGATCGCAAGGCCAATCGCTGCCTCGGCCGCCGCAACTGTCAAAACAAAGAGCGTAAAGACCTGGCCCACAAGATCCTGTGCATAGCTTGAAAAAGCCACCAAGTTGATATTCACCGCAAGCAACATCAGCTCGATCGACATCAGCAAAATAATGATATTCTTTCTGTTTAGAAAGAGACCAAAAATACCGATGACAAATAGCGCAGCCGCCACAGTCAGGTAATGTTCTAAACCTATCATAGTTCCCTAGCTTTCTCTGTCCCCAATGGCCAAGCGCGTCTAAAGCCCCTGCCCTGGTTTTACGTCTTTAAGTTCCATCGCGCTGGCTGGATCGCGATACATTTGGTGAAGTACATTCTGCCGTTTGACATCTTTTCTGTGCCGCAAGGTCAGAACAATAGCCCCGATCATAGCGACCAAAAGGATCAACCCTGCAAGCTGAAAGAGCAGAAAATACTGATCATAAATCAAAAGCCCTAGTGCGGCTGTATTGTGAACATCTGCAGGCGTCACGGCTTCCCGCGCTGCTTGCGCCGTTTCCGCCACAGACCAGACGCCAAACGCCATACCCAATTGCATCAACAAGATGATCCCGATCAAAAGCGCTAGGGGCATATATTGCGCCATTTCCGCTTTCAGTTCGGCAAAATCCACATCAAGCATCATCACCACGAATAAAAAGAGCACCGCAACCGCGCCCACATAAACGATGATAAGCAGCATGGCCACAAACTCAGCGCCCAGCAGCACGAAGAGGCCTGCAGAGGATAAAAACGCCAAAATGAGCCAGAGCACAGAGTGAACCGGATTGCGTCCGATCACCGTGAAAAATCCGCCCACAAGGGTCGAGATGGCAAAGAGATAAAAGGTAAATGTTACAAAGCTCATATCTCTACTTCCTCACCGATAAGGTGCATCAACTTCTAAATTACGGGCAATTTCAGCTTCCCAACGGTCCCCGTTAGACAAGAGTTTCTCCTTGTCATAAAAGAGTTCTTCGCGCGACTCTGTTGAAAACTCAAAATTTGGCCCCTCAACAATGGCGTCCACGGGACAGGCTTCCTGACAAAATCCGCAGTAAATGCATTTTGTCATATCAATGTCATAGCGCGTTGTACGCCGGCTCCCATCTTCACGTGGCTCTGCGTCGATGGTTATGGCCTGCGCCGGACAGACCGCCTCACAGAGCTTACAAGCAATGCAGCGTTCTTCCCCGTTTGGATAACGGCGTAGAGCATGCTCTCCCCTAAACCGCGGGCTAAGGGGGCCCTTTTCATGGGGGTAATTAACCGTCGCTTTGGGTGCGAAGAAATATTTCAGGCCAAGCTTCATCCCTTTGAAGAAATCCGCAAGCAAAAAATATTTGGCGGCCCGTGTGTAATCCATCTGGCTCATATATCAGCCTCCTACAACCCAGCGGGCATAGGCTCCGCCAAAGAGTTCAAATTTTGCAAAAAACGCGACAATCACAACCCAACCTAATGACATTGGCAAAAAGACCTTCCATCCCAAGCGCATCAATTGGTCGTAGCGATAACGTGGCACAATGGCTTTGACCATGGCAAAGAGGAAGAAGAAGATCGCCATTTTTCCAACCATCCAAAGGACGCCATCAGGCAGCCCAGGGATAGGCGAGAGCCAACCGCCAAAGAACAAGAGGCTCATAAGCGCGCACATTAGGAAAATAGCAATATATTCACCCGCCATGAACAAAAGAAACGGCGTCGCACTGTATTCCACTTGATATCCCGCCACCAATTCCGATTCCGCTTCAGGAAGATCAAAAGGCGGGCGATTGGTCTCGGCCAAAGCAGAGATAAAGAACAAAAAGACCATGGGCAGATGCGGCAACCAGTACCAGCTAAAGAACCCGTAATTCCCATCCTGCGCTTTGACAATATCACCAAAATTCAACGACCCGGTTGAGATGATAATGCCAATGATAATCAGGCCCAAAGATACCTCATACGAAATCATCTGAGCAGCCGAGCGAAGCGATCCAAGGAACGGATATTTGGAGTTTGAAGCCCAGCCCCCCATAATGACGCCGTAAACTTCGAGCGAGGAAATGGCAAAGACATAAAGTATGGCGACGTTGATGTCCGAGACGACCCACCCGTCATTAAACGGGATCACGGCCCAAGCGATCATAGCAAGGACGAAAGAGATCAAAGGCGCCAGCATAAAGACGGGGCGATCCGCACCCGCTGGAATAACCACTTCTTTCACAACATATTTCAGCGCGTCCGCGACGGTTTGCAAAAGCCCAAAGGCTCCAACCACGTTTGGACCGCGACGCATTTGCACGGCTGCCCAGATTTTTCGGTCTCCATAGACCAAGAAAAGCAGGCTGATCATAACGAATGCGACCACCGCGAGACACTGAGATGCCACGAGAACAGCAATCCCTAAAGGTGTTTCCAAGAAATTAACCATTGTTCCTCATACCATTGGTATCCCATTTTCTGCACAGCTTACGGCCACCACCTCGGCGTCAAGTTTCCGCTCTCCCTGTGGAAGCTCTGCAGAAACGCTATAGATGGCTGTCGCTGTACGACGTGTTCCCTGTTGTTTTGTTGTGTTCGCGACCATGCGCGCAAAGGTAAAGCCGCGATTGATCGCAAAGCGTGAGGCGATACAACGCGCATAGGCCAGCGCGACCTTGTCAGATCGCGCGTTCTCGACTGTTGCAACGACATTGATCAATCCGTCCTCTAAGACATATGTCGTACTGTTTAGATACGTCACAGAGGCATCTCCGAAGCCGTCATCAATGCCCGAGCGTTCACAGGCGGATACAAGTCCAACCATGCCGATGAGCAAAAGATATGCAATGCCCAGTCTCTGCATCACTCTGCCGCCACCTGCCTATTGTCTTGCCGCTCTTGCGCTGCCGCTGATAAGGCCGCCATGACCTCAGAGGAGCGCGCAATTGGGTTTGTTCGATAAAAATCTTGGATTACGTTGGAAAAGTCACCCATCCCAAGTGCGCCCATTTCCAACGCGCGCCATTCATTGTCCACTACCTCGTCTATCGCTTCGAGATGCGGGACAAGCGACACCAGCAACTTTCTCAACTCTGCCAAACTATCAAACGCAAGCTGCGCTCCGCATTCAGCCGATAGAGCACGTAGAATTGCCCAATTTTCTTTGGCTTCGCCTGGGGCAAAGCCTGCCCTAAAGCTCAGCTGAGGACGACCTTCCGTATTTACAAAGAGGCCATTTTCTTCTGTGTAGACCGCCGCGGGCAGGATCACATCTGCGCGATGTGCTCCGCGATCTCCATGGCTTCCTTGATAAATCACAAAGGCACCATGTGCGATCTCAACTTCATCTGCACCAAGATTGTAGATAACGTCTGCACCGTCCAAGGCGGCGGTTATTCCACCTTCAGTACAGGCTCCCACATCCATCGCTCCAACGCGCCCTGCGGCAGTGTGCAAAACCATGAACTTGGAATTTGTTCCCTCCGCAAGCGCCATGGCATGGGCCAAAACAGAAGGACCATCGGCGCCACTCAGCGCCCCTTGTCCAACAATGACAACCGAAGGTACGTCTTTCACCGCGCCATACTCTCTACCAACAAGGCCTGCCAGTGCAGCGCGGTCCGTTCCCACATGTGCGTAGTCATAAGTCAGATCAACCGCTTCGCCCACCAGTCCAACCTTTGCGCCCGCAAGCCAAGCCTTACGGATGCGCGCGTTAAGCACAGGGGCTTCATCGCGCGGGTTGGTCCCAATCAATTGGATGAACTGCGCTTCATCGATATCCTCGATGCTCGCTGTTCCGACATAGGCAGAGCGATTGTCAGGCGGCAAAGCTGCCCCATCAACGCGGCACTCAACAGAGCCTCCCATGCTTTCGATCAATTGTTTGAGCGCAAAGGCGCTTTCAGCAGAGGTAAGATCACCGACAAGGCCAGCCACTTTTTGCGCCGAAGTCAACGCTTGTGCTGCCGCGCCCAATGCTTCGGGCCAGCTTGCAGCACGTAATTTGTCGTTCTCGCGCACATAAGGTCTATCCAATCTCTGCCGGCGCAGGCCATCCCATACGAACCGGGTTTTGTCCGAGATCCACTCCTCATTCACACCATCGTGGTTGCGCGGGAGAATACGCATCACTTCGCGCCCTTTAGTATCGACGCGAATGTTTGAGCCAAGCGCGTCCATCACATCGATGGTTTCTGTCTTACTCAATTCCCAAGGCCGTGCGGTAAAGGCGTAAGGTTTCGAGGTCAAAGCGCCAACGGGACATAGATCAATGATATTGCCCTGTAAGTTACTATTTAGTGTTTCGCCCAGATAGGAGGTAATTTCCGCATCTTCACCGCGTCCTGTTTGACCCATCTGTGTAATGCCAGCCACTTCGCTGGTAAAGCGAACACAGCGCGTGCACGAAATACACCGCGTCATATGTGTCTCAACAAGCGGACCAAGATCGAGATCCGTGCTTGCCCGCTTGACTTCACGATAGCGGGAAAAGTCTACGCCATATGCCATCGCTTGGTCTTGCAGATCGCACTCCCCGCCCTGATCACAAATAGGGCAGTCCAGCGGATGGTTGATCAGGAGAAATTCCATCACCCCCTCGCGGGCCTTTTTGACCATTGGCGAGTTCGTTTTCACCTGCGGAGGCTGCCCCTCTGGACCAGGCCGCAGATCCCGCACCTGCATCGCGCAAGAAGCAGCTGGTTTGGGAGGTCCGCCAACAACTTCCACAAGACACATGCGGCAATTGCCAGCGATAGAGAGACGTTCGTGATAGCAAAAGCGCGGGATTTCAACCCCTGCTTCTTCACAGGCCTGTATCAGGGTCATCGCCCCATCGACCTCTAGCTCTTTATCGTCGATGATGATTTTTCGCGTATCTGTCATCAAACTCACTTTGCCTTTTGTCCGAATTTAACTGAGCTGCTCATCATAGCTGGCATCGCCCTTTTATGCTCAAAGTATCGCTCTGCGCTGAGAGCTCTGCCGCTTCGGGTGTCACCGTCCATCGGATGTCTGAGCTGCTAATCTTTTCAATGCAATATTTTACGCCCTCATAGCGGGCAGCTTCACGCGCCGCTGAGACAGACTGCGACGCCTTCTTTACAACCACTGTAAATGACATGTCATCCTGCGCGTCTTTGTTTACATCGGTTGAAAACTTTATCCCCTCAAAAGCAACTTGGTTGTCCTGATAGCGCTGGCCACAAGAGCAAAGCATCACGAGGGCCCCTATGATGAACGCAAGTTTTACCATTTATTCGGCAGCCACGGCATTTACGGAAACGGAGCCAGCTCGAGCAGTTCTCTTATGCTTAATGCGATCCTCAATCTCGTCACGGAAATTTCGAATAAGTCCCTGTATCGGCCAAGCCGCTGCATCACCAAGTGCGCAAATCGTATGGCCTTCGACCTGTTTGGTCACATCAAGCAACATGTCAATTTCTTCTACTTCTGCTTCGCCAGTAACCAAACGATCCATAACACGCATCATCCAACCTGTTCCCTCGCGACAAGGCGTACACTGACCACAGCTTTCGTGTTTGTAAAATTTGGAAAGACGCCAAATCGCTTTGATAATATCCGTTGACTGATCCATGACGATCACCGCCGCCGTCCCGAGACCAGAGCGCTGATCACGAAGGTAATCAAAATCCATGATAGCCTCGCGCATATGCTCGCCACGAATACAAGGTACAGAAGACCCCCCAGGGATCACAGCTTTCAGGTTATCCCAGCCCCCCCGGATGCAACCACAATGTTTGTCAATGAGCTCTTCAAATGTGATCGACATGGCCTCTTCGACCACACACGGTGCGTTCACATGCCCAGAAATTGCAAAGAGTTGTGTACCAGCATTGTTTGGTCGTCCAAACCCCGCAAACCACTCCGCAC
>WTIQ01000235.1 GCA_011525185.1 Paracoccaceae bacterium
CGAGCATTTGCCAAATGTGAATCCTGATCCTTTTGGGCTCCCTGCCGCCTGTTTTTTTCGCCCCTCGGTGGTGGCGGTCTTGGATGGGGTCAAAGGGGAGGTTATTCTTGTTGCGCCCGTTTGGGCACAGTCTGGACAGTCGGCACAGGCGGCTTACGCGCAAGCAGCAGAGCGGGTCATGGATGGCATTCGCGATCTCGAGCACACTCTGAACGATCCCCGTGATCTGGGCACTCCAGTGGAGCCAGACGCGCCAGTCTCCAACTTCACAAAAGAAGGATACATGGAGGCCGTTCAAAAGGCGAAAGAGTACATAAAAGCGGGCGATATTTTTCAAGTGGTGCCTGCCCAGAGATGGACTCAGGATTTCAAGCTCCCACCCTTTTCTCTTTATCGCTCTTTGCGGCGCACAAACCCCTCGCCATTTATGTTTTATTTCAACTTTGGTGGATTTCAGGCTGTTGGAGCAAGTCCTGAGATACTGGTGCGCGTCTTTGATAACGAAGTGACAATTCGCCCAATCGCCGGAACCCGGCCAAGAGGGCAAACACCACAAGAAGATCAAGACAACGAAAAAGACCTTCTGGCCGATCCTAAAGAACTGGCAGAACATCTGATGCTGCTTGATCTTGGACGTAACGATGTTGGCAAGGTTGCCAAAATTGGAACAGTAAGGCCTACAGAAGAGTTCATCATAGAACGCTATAGCCATGTGATGCATATCGTTTCTAACGTGGTCGGCGAATTATCCGATGAGCACGATGCACTCTCTGCCTTTTTCTCTGGGATGCCTGCTGGAACAGTTTCAGGAGCCCCCAAGATACGTGCCATGGAAATCATCGATGAATTAGAACCTGAAAAGCGCGGTGTCTATGGTGGAGGCGTCGGATATTTTAGCTCGGGCGGCGATATGGACATGTGTATCGCGCTTAGAACCGCCGTGATCAAAGATGAAAAGCTCTATATCCAAGCTGGGGGCGGTGTTGTTTACGACAGCGACCCGCATGCAGAGTTTATGGAAACAGTGCATAAATCACAGGCCATTCGGCGCGCCGCCAGAGATGCGGCGATGTTCAACGACAACAACTCAAATCGATAAGCTAGAGCATTCATTGCCGCAGCAGCGCCTGTGAAATAGAGGTGTAGAGGACCGTACGCGCTTTATCCTGCAAACTCCACATTGCGAGAGCGGATAAAGAGGCCTCTGTCGGCGTCATGACGACGATTGACTGACCTGTTTTTTGTGCAGAGAAAGCTGCCCCATCTAAAAAGCGGCGCATCGCGCGCTCATTCCCGTTATCTTTGTCCAGATTGCGATAAATCACCTGCGACGGCACGCCTTGAGCGCGCGCGCTCTTTTGTCCGCTTTGGTCTTCACTGTCATAGAACAAGAGACCATGGCCGGTTTCGTTTAACAGTTGAAGCGTTTGTGGAAACTCGGCCTCTTTGGGCCAAAGTGCGCTTGGATAAACTTCCATTATTCCAACCGATTGAGGAACAGCGTCAATCGCATCTTTCACCACAACAACCGCTTCTTCATCGCTCAGATTGTCAGGTAAACCAAGCAAGATGATAACTTCGACACCTAAGCTGCGATAATACTGCATCAACTCAAAGCTCTCCGCGTCATTTGCTGGGACTGCAAGACTGACGGGAACAGGAATCGCGCGTAAGATATCTTCGCTCAAACGATAGTTGCCCGCATCGATCAGGACAATTGACATAACAGGCTGACCAAAGGTTTCTACCCGTTGCACGGCAAAGGCGTCGATTGCTGGCAAGGGCTCTGGAAGGACTTCATCCAAAGTTGGCAACGGAGCGACTTCTGCCTCTTGCTCCTCAGTTTGTTTTTCGAGCGACAGGACCTCTTCGACCTCTTGCACAATGCGCGCACGTTCGTTATCGCTCAAGCTCTCTTGCTCAGCTAAGGGACTGGACTCCTCTAAAGTATTGAGAGCTTGCTCCTCAACGGGCGCTTCATCAGCATTAGCGGTCTTTTCCTCAAGGGCTTTCGTGTCTTCAGGGGTCTCCTTTAGGAGGAGCGGGGCGTCCTCTTCTTGCGTGCTTTCCACGTTTTCATTATGGACGAGAGTCGCAGTATCTCCACCATTTGCGTCGTCAATATTGGCATCTTCTACATTTGCGCTCTCTGCGTCTGCATCATGTGTTGCTTGATCTTGTTCTTGCGGTGTCTCGAGTACCTCTTGCGGCGGCTCCACTTTTGTATCCTCATGCGCCTCAACGACTTTTTCAATATCCGCGGCTGCGCTCGTCTTGTCTCCCATGGGAGGGTCTTGGATGCCGATTTTCTGGGACAATCCAAAATATGCAAAAACGAAGGCCGCAAGAATTGATCCAACAAGAAGTCCAGCCAAAATACCGCGGATAAAACTGAAATTCACTCGATTGTTCCTTCTGTTATTTTCTTTTATATCCGCTCAAGAACATCTACGGTGCGCCAGCATTGCTAACCCGCGCCGCATAACGATTAAGTAACTTATAACGCGAGCCATATGAGATGAGCCAGAAAAATATCACAAAGTGCAGAGAAGAATATGCTATTATTGATCGATAATTACGACAGCTTTACCTATAATCTCGTGCATTATTTGGGACAATTGGGCCAAGAGGTTTGTGTCGAGCGCAATGATGCGCTCAGCACGCAAGAAGCCATGGAGCGTAACCCGTCTGGAATCGTTCTCTCTCCTGGCCCTTGTGACCCTGATCAAGCGGGAATTTGCTTGGATTTGATCAAAGCCGCCTCAGAGAACAAAACACCGCTCTTGGGAGTCTGTCTGGGTCATCAATCTATTGGCCAAGCCTTTGGCGGAGAGGTGTTGCGCTGTCATGAAATTGTGCATGGAAAACTTGGGCAAATCCATCACAAACAAAAAGGTGTTTTTGAAGACCTCCCCTCTCCCTTCGCAGGCACGCGCTATCATTCCTTGGTCGTTGACCGTGAGAGCTTACCCGATGATCTTGAAGTGACCGCAACTCTAGAAGATGGTACGATCATGGGGCTGAAACATCGCACTCTACCCATCGAAGGGCTTCAGTTTCACCCCGAATCTATTGCCTCGGAGCACGGGCATAGACTTTTGGAAAATTTCACAAAACGCTTGAAAGGGAATTCATGAGTGACGCACTTAAGCCCCTGATCGCCAAAGCGGCAGATGGCGCATTATCCAGAGCGGATGCAGAGCACGCCTTTCAAATCCTCTTTGAAGGCAATGCAACTCCAGCCCAAATCGGCGGATTTTTGATGGCTCTTCGCACCCGTGGTGAAACGGTGGACGAATATGCCGCAGCTTCTGCAGTGATGCGCCAAAAATGCAATCCTATTGTAGCCCCCGAGGGCGCTATGGACATTGTAGGCACAGGCGGAGACGGTAAGGGGACCCTAAACGTGTCAACCGCAACGGCCCTCGTTGTGGCGGGTGCTGACGTGACAATAGCAAAACATGGCAACAAAAACCTTTCCTCTAAATCGGGTGCAGCCGATGCCCTGAGCATGCTTGGATTAAATGTGATGCTTAAGGCCGCGGATGTGCAGCACGTGCTTGATGAGACAAATATTTGCTTCATGATGGCGCCTATGCATCATCCAGCGATGGCTCATGTTGGTCCTGTACGTGCTGAGCTTGGCTCTCGCACGATTTTCAATATTCTCGGGCCTTTGACCAATCCGGCAGGCGTCAAGCGGCAACTCACGGGAGCCTATAGCCGTGATCTGATCCGCCCTATGGCCGAGACCCTAAGGCACCTAGGGTCTGAACACGCATGGTTGGTGCATGGGGGTGATGGCACAGATGAACTAAGCATTGCCGGTATCAGTTGGGTTGTGGCTTTGGCGGAAGACGGAAGTATTTCTGAATTTGAAATACATCCTGAGGATTTTGGCCTGTCACAGCATCCATTTGAGGAGATTTTGGGCGGCAGCCCTGAGACAAACGCGCAAGCAGTCAGAGATCTTTTGGACGGGGCACCTTCGGCCTATCGGGATGCCGTTTTGTTGAACGCAGCCGCGGCTTTACTCGTTGCAGGCAAGACGCAAAGCAAAACGGAGGCCGTCGCCCTTGCCCGTGAGAGCATCGACAGTGGTTCCGCGCGCAAAAAATTGGCGCAACTCGTCGCACTGACATCGGGGGCCACATGAGCACCACTATTTTAGATAAAATCAAAGCCTATAAGCTTGAAGAGGTAAAAGCGGATAAGGCTAAGACACCTCTTAGCGCTGTGGAAGAGCAGGCCAAGGCCGCCCCTGCCCCACGTGGGTTTTACCATGCCTTAAGCGCAGCATCTCAGACAGGATACGGGCTTATCGCGGAGATCAAAAAAGCCTCCCCCTCAAAGGGTTTGATACGACCAGATTTTGATCCATCTGCCCTTGCTGTGGCCTATGAAAACGGGGGGGCAACCTGTTTATCAATCCTAACAGATACGCCCAGCTTTCAAGGGGCAAAAGAGTTTTTGACGCAAGGGCGCAATGCGACCTCGCTACCCGCGCTTAGAAAAGACTTTATGTATGACACCTATCAAGTTGCAGAGGCCCGCGCACTTGGGGCTGATTGCATTTTGATCATAATGGCCTCTGTCTCGGATGCACAGGCGGATGAGCTTGAACAAGCGGCCTTGGCATGGGGCATGGATGTCTTAATCGAAGTTCACGATGCCAGTGAATTGGACCGTGCGTTAAAGCTACGCTCCCCGATGATTGGCATTAACAACCGAAACCTGAAAACCTTTGAAACCACGCTTGAGACAACCCGGCATTTGGCACAGCACATTCCACAGGATCGAATGATTGTCTGCGAATCTGGTTTGTATACACGAGAGGATCTCGCGGACATGGCAGAGCATGGGGCACGTACCTTCTTAATCGGCGAAAGCTTGATGCGCCAAGACGACGTAGAAGCCGCCACAAAATCCTTGCTAAGCAACCCCAATATGGGAGGAATACATGGCTGAACTCACCCATTTTGACGCTGATGGACAGGCCCATATGGTCGATGTCTCGCAAAAGGATCACACCGACCGCACTGCTGTCGCTGGGGCTTGGATCAAAATGGCGCATGACACCTTTAGCCTGATCCAATCGGGCAGTGCGAAAAAGGGGGATGTGCTCGGCGTGGCGCGGCTCGCTGGCATTATGGGAGCCAAGAAGACCTCAGAGCTTATCCCACTGTGCCACCCACTTGCGATTAGCAAAGTCTCTCTAGACTTTGAATATGATAGCGCTCTTCCAGGTGTGCAGATCACTGCAACGGTAAAAACGACGGGACAAACAGGTGTCGAGATGGAAGCATTGAGCGCGGCAAGTGTCGCTGCGCTGACGATTTATGACATGGTGAAAGCGGCGGATAAGGGAATGGAAATCGGCGGGGTACGTCTTCTTTTGAAAGAGGGCGGAAAATCGGGCCGGTATGAAGCACCATGATCTCGGTTGAAGAGGCGCAGGAGCGGCTGCTTGCCTTGGTGGCGGGGCTAGAGAGCGAAACCGTTGACCTGCGCAATGCGGCTGGCCGCGTCTTGGCACACGAGGTTGCCGCGACCCGAGATCAACCCCCTTTCGCCTCCTCCGCAATGGATGGATATGCAGTTGCCGACAGGGCGCCAGAGGCAGGTGCAATCTATGAGGTCATAGGAGAGTCAGCGGCGGGGCATCGTTATGTCGGTGCACTCACAGGCAAAGAAGCAGTCCGTATTTTCACAGGCGCACCCGTTCCTGAAGGAACGCAGAAGATTATTATCCAAGAAGACGTCGAGCGTCAGAACGCTCACATCATACTCAAGGATAATTTTGACACAGAGCTTTATATCCGGCCCGCCGGGTCCGACTTTGCCATCGGTCATAAAATCTCAGGCCGCAAATACCTCACCCCCTCTGACATAGCGCTTGCCGCCTCCATGAATATCCCACGCCTTTCGGTCACGCGAAAGCCAAGTGTTGCCTTGATTTCAACGGGCGACGAATTGGTGATGCCAGGACAGCAGCCAAATCAGGATCAAATTATAGCCTCTAACACCTTTGGGCTTGCCGCACTTTTGGAAAAACATGGGGCATCCGTTCGTATTCTGCCAATTGCCCGCGATACTCTCGCCTCGCTTAAGAC
>WTIQ01000450.1 GCA_011525185.1 Paracoccaceae bacterium
CGATATTGGATTGTCTGTTTCTTGATCTTTTTCCTTTCTCTGATAATATCCTTCGCTTTACATCCACCCTTGAGGCGATGGCCGCGTTAGAAAGGGGTGAGGTTATGGCTGTGATGGGGCCTCTGGCGCAGTTGGAATACGCAATCGGCGATGGCTTGGCGGTGCATCAACCCCCTTTGCCAGCCTTTTCTGCTGGTGACTGGACCATTGGCGCGGCCATCCATTTTAGCCATAAACCGCTTGCTTATACAGTGGATGACGTGATTTATGCTGCTTTAAGCGATGGGCGTATCCAAGCCATTTTTGATCAATATAACGTGACCTTATCGCCACCAACTCTGCGTTAAAAGCGTTAAATGGGTGGCCAAAGAACATAGGGCCTAAGGAGAATAAATATGAAACTAAGTGACTCAAAACTTATTTCTGCAGATATTGAAACGGTCTGGTCGGCTTTGTTAAATCCAGAGGTTCTCAAGGAATGCGTGCCAGGGTGTAAAGAGATGACAGGAACCGTAGAGGAGGGCTTTGAAGCCACAGTGGTTCAAAAGGTGGGGCCGGTTAAAGCAACGTTTAAAGGCGCGGTCTCCATTTCAAATATCGTTGAAGGCCAGTCTCTTACGCTAAATGGAGAAGGCAAGGGGGGGCCAGCAGGATTTGCCAAGGGGGGCGCTGTTGTTTCTCTGGTCGAAGAGGAAGGCGGGACACGCCTAAGCTATGATGTAGAAGCCAAGGTGGGCGGTAAACTTGCACAGCTCGGCAGTCGTATCATTGACGGCTTTGCCAAGAAAATGGCGGATGATTTTTTTGAAAAGTTTAAGGACGCACTAGAAGACCCTGAAGAGGGAGCCGAGACGGATCAGGCGGAGGAAGAAAAGCCTAAGAAAGGATGGTTCAAGCGCTTAGTCTCTTAAACCAATTTGGCTCAAGTAGATCCCCAAAAAAATGCATCTTAAACTACTTTTGGGGGCAATTTCGAATTGAAAGAACCGCATAGGGTATTTATGTAAGCCCATATGCGGTTCACTTTGAAATCATTCATTTTCATATTTTTAGCTTTTGCGCTGCTCTTTGCGGGGGCGGTGGTCCGTTGGGGTAAAGGGGCAAAAGACTACGTGTCTATTGACTCTGATCTCTTCCACCGCGTTGTTTTTGTTAAAAACACAGATACAGAAACCGTGAGCTTGCAAGTGGTGTTTCCCTATGGTGAGGCAGCCAATCCGTTTTCAGAAGGTCTCGCGCATTACACGGAACATTTGGCTTTTTCGTCTGGCTTTGGGGCAACTTTAGAAAAAGATACAGGTGCATTTGGGCACTCAAATGCATATACCAGTCGGTTTGCGACAGGGTATTTTATAAATTCTTCTCGTGGAAAGTGGCCAGAGGATTTAGAGCGTCTGCTCAAGGTCGCACAGCCTCTGGACCTTAGCGAAGATTTCATGCTGAGCGAGCGCGATATTGTGATGCGTGAGTATGATTTTCGTCTGGCCGATGCAAAGCGACGTGAGGCGCATAGGGCCTTAACGCAGTACGTTTATGATAACGGTGCCTTGTCCCGAACTGTTTTGGGCACACCTGAGACAATCTCTAATTTTTCGATCGATCAGGCGCGGCAGCTTCACGGTATGACGCATCGGCTTGAGCACGCCACCTTGTTGGTGTCTGGGCCAATCACAGCGGTTGCGCTTGAGACACATTTAACCAAGATCAAACCTCCTGAGCTGGCGCCGCCACCAAATGATTTAGAACTGGTCTCACTCGTTTCGCCCGTTTGGTCCGATAGGGTGAGCTCGGGGCATGTGGCAGCCTCTGAAGGAAGCGAAGATCTCTTGCTCTTTTTACAGCTGAGACCAATTGATCACTGCACAGACGTAAGAAAATGTATTGTTCTGACAGAATTGCTTAACCTGGTCTTAGACTCCACACTTGAGGGAGGGATTGCTGGGCCCTTGCGTTATGACGCATTTATTGCGCGTTATTTCGGCCTGTCTGTCTCTCTCTCACCAAGGTGCTGCCTTGAAATTTACTTTGAAGCAGCACCAGATGCTGGTGTGTCCTTGAGTGAGTTGGAAGCCGCTTTTCGTACCTCTTTGAGAGAGGCGCTGTGCAACGGTATTCCAGAGGCAACCTTTGATCGTGTGAAAGAGCGTGTGCGCGGAGGATTGAACGCGGTTTTGGACAAGCCAGAATACAATATTCAAGCTCTCTCTCAACAGCTCTCTGAGAATGTCCCATTTATTGGATGGAATGAAAAGCGCAAAATTGTTGAAAACATTAAATTCAAGGATTTTGAGGCCTTTGTGCACGGTCTCGCCCAGCAGGAAAAAACAGCCCTGCGTTATCTACAAGGAAAAGGATAATTTATACTATGAGATTTCTAATTATGTCTGTTTTTGCTGTCATAATTTTAGTGGGATGTAAGTCAGAAACTTCTAGAGAGGTGTCCCTAGTCACCACGCCAGATGGTCATCAATATTATTTTATGCCAATTCTCGAAAAAGGGGTAACCGACATCACAATTACCGCTGCTTGGCCAAGTGGCTGGGCCTATGAGGCGGGCAAAAATCAAGCCGTGCCCTATGTTGCAGCAGATGTCTTGGTCAGTGGTGGGACAGCAGAACGCGCGCCCCAAGATGTCATGGAATTGATGAATGATCGCAATTCATATGCCCATTTTTATGTGACAGCCAACCATGCAATTGGCGAAGTGGAGTTTCCCAAGGAGCATGGATGATTTTGCCGATTGTTCGCGAGATGCTTATCGATCCGCAATTTGACCCGAAATGGATAGAGCGTGTGAAACAGGGGTGGAGTGCAAAGCAACTCGAGCAAAGCGGAAATATTGATTATGGGCTTTGGTCTGCCGCGCGGCAGCTTGTACTGGGCTCTCCTTACTGCAATCTACCACTGGGTAGATAGAATAAGGAATTTAATGACCTTGGTCAAGTGAGTCGCATTGAGAATGTAGGGGTATAGTGTCTCAAAGCATGATGATATTCAGGACTGGGCCTATTGCATTTATACGTCTTTTGCATAGCACGCTTATTTTATAATGCAGTCTCTAAAAGATTAACTAAATTTAAAGAAGAGACGTGCAGATTTATATCTATGTCTTTCTTTGCACCATATTCTGTGAAAAGCTTTCCTGTATTTGCCATTCTTGTGCTCGCGTCTTGCTCTCAAAAAGACTGTGTGTCTGAGGTGGAAGAGATAATTAAAACCACACCTAGTCAAATTATCGATCAAGGCGCGCTTAATCTCGGATTTACAGATCAAGTTGATGGGAATTTTATCGACGAGAATGGGATGGGTTTTAAATATGCGATTGGCCTGCACGGCAAAGACCTTGCCAGTCACGTAGAGCAAGGCACTTGGCAACCTGATGAACCACTTCCGCTAACTGGAACCGCTCAATTTGAGACCACGTATAATTTGGCTGCTTATATAAATGCTGAGGTGCAAGAAACAGAAACGGGATATGCCCTAAACGCTGAAGTCGTGGAGCATAATGGGACCCTTATGCTGACAGCTGATTTTGAAACCCTTTCGCTTGCGGGAAATGACACTGTGATCAGTGTGAGTGCGGATCTTTTCAAAAACACTGTGACGGGGCGCGTGTATTATGATGGTATGGCTGGTACTTTAGAGGGACGGATCAGTCCTGATTTCGTGCAAGGTGCTTTCCAAGGTCAAGGCGATGGTAAGATTTTTGCTGGTGGATTGAAGGGCAGCAAGGTTCAGCCTTAAGAGCAGGTTGTTTTTTGTCTTTTGGATCGGCTAGGAAGAAGCGTTCCTATGACAAAAGAAGGTCTCTACTGCCATGCTATCTTCTGAGAAAGACCGCGCACATCATAAATCTATCCCGCCTGTGATTTGTTATCCCAATGACACTTTGCCCGCGGTGGATGTTGCCGCCTATCAAAATATGAAAACGAGATGTGGTGATAAGCTTGCAGATATCTTGGTTCCCCCGCGGGAGGCTCTGTGTTTTGAAGTGCCCAAAGGTGGATTTTTTCGGATCACCAGTCAGGAAGGGCCGCAAGTCGGAGACCTCAATTTATGGCATAAAAACGATCTCAGCGAACGGTTTTACTCGGGCAAGACACGAGCTTTGCATGGGACGCATATATCTGTTGGCGAGCGGATGTGGTCCTCATTTCCAAATCTAAGACCGATGGCGACAATCATTGGCGATACACTCCAATGGTACGGTATCGATGAGCATGGGGGCTCAGTGCACGACGTAATCGGAACGCGCTGCGATCCTTATACTCATAACCTTTTGTCAGGGGGGCACTACCATCATTGTTGTCATTCAAATTTGACTCGCGCGCTTTCACATCATACAGGGTTAAGCCTCAAAGAAGCAGAGCCACTTGTGCATGATGTGCTGAATGTCTTTATGTGTACAGGTTTCACCAAAGACACGGGTCAATATTTTATGAAAGCAAGCCCCGTTCGGCCAGGGGATTATCTCGAATTCTATGCTGAAATTGATCTTCTAGGCGCCCTCAGCGCCTGTCCTGGTGGAGATTGTTCTTCAGAACATTCGAGCGATGTGGCTGCCTGTTATCCGCTTCAGGTGGAGGTTTTTGGTCCAAGTGAAGACATTGGGGCAACAGACTGGAGTGAACCCGCCAAAAACGAGTATGATGGCACGCATGGTATGGACTATCTTTAGAGATTTTTGCATAAATGAATGAAATCGCAACAGTGACACCACAAGGCCGCGCCTTCCCACCCCTAGGCGCTCTCGTTTTTGAGTGGCATGCCTTATTCAAACGCCGCATCTAAGGCAATTTCGACCATATCGCCAAAGCTGCGTTCGCGATCAGAAGAGGGCAAGGCTTCGCCTGTCTGGAGATGATCAGACACCGTTAAAATGGCCAAGGCGCGGCGATTATAGCGTGCGGCGAGTGTATAGAGTTCGGCCGCTTCCATTTCCACCGCCAATATCCCGTGTCTGGTCATTTGTTCGTTTAAATCGGGACGTTCATCATAAAAGACGTCGGACGAATAGATACCTCCCACATGGCAGGTTGCATCCTTCTTTTGGGCCGCTTTTACCGCCGCGCTCAGCAAAGAAAAATCAGCGCAGGGCGCAAACTGAAATTCTCTAAATATGGCCGATGAGGGACTAGATATAATACTTGAGGTCATGGCAATGACAATATCTCGAACCTTGACGTCTGGCTGCATGCCACCACAGGAGCCAATGCGAATAAGTGTTTTGACGTCAAAATCTTTGATCAGTTCATTCACGTAGATCGAGAGTGAGGGCATGCCCATGCCAGAACCTTGGATGGTCACGGGGTTGCCTTTATACGTCCCCGTAAATCCAAGCATCCCACGGGTGTCATTCACAAGTTTCGCATTGTCGAGAAAGGTTTCAGCGGCCCATTTTGCTCGGTAAGGATCACCGGGCATTAAAACGGTCTCTGCGATCTCGTCTGTTTTTGCACCAATGTGTACGGTCATATGGTCGTCCTTTCAGCGGTTATATTTAATGAAATCGCTTACCGTTGCAACGCGATCATAAAGACGGCGAGCCGTTTCATTGTTCTCTTGGGTGAGCCAGTAAACGCTCGGACATCCCATTTTATCTGCTGCGTCATAAACTGCTTCAATGAGTGCCCGTCCGACACCTTGTCCTCTGACCTCAGGCAAGGCAAAAAGATCCTGAAGGTAGATCACGTGCTCTAATTTCCAGTTGTGAGGATGACGGATATAATGGACAAGCCCAACCAGCTGGTCATCTTTTTCGGCTAAAAACGCCATTTGCTGTGAAGTCTGACGTTCGATAAGACGTCGGAATGTAAGCTCATAAACATCTTGCGTAACCGTGGTATTATAAAACGCCAAGTAACTCTTCCAAAGCGCTCTCCATTCATCGTAATCGCGTTTTTCTATTTCCCTTATAATCATACTAATAACCTTACAAACTATAGCCTTTAGTCATGGGCTATAGTTGCAAAATTCGCCTAGCAGAAGCGTAAAATCAATATTTTTTGGCAAAATGATATTGTTCAAACGAGTTCAGCTGCCGCACCCATCAATGAGGCCAAGATAA
>WTIQ01000367.1 GCA_011525185.1 Paracoccaceae bacterium
ACCGAACAGACCAAGCCAGGTCGTGCCGATAGCGCGCATTATGATGCGGTTGTTCAATCTTTTGAAAGCAAAGGCATGCGGGTTATTCCCGCCTTTGCCAGCGGGCTTGACGGGCGACCCGCGATTGAGCGCTTTTTTCAGCAAGATGGCGTGACCACCATTGATGCGCTTGTCTCTCTAACGGGCTTTTCGCTTGTCGGGGGACCGGCCTATAATGATTCTGAGGCGGCTGTTTCGGTGCTTAAGGCTCTTAATGTTCCTTATATTGCGGCGCACCCCTTAGAATTTCAGACGCTCGAACAATGGGAGGACAGCGCTCAGGGGCTTGGCCCGATTGAAACAACCATGCTTATCGCCTTGCCTGAGCTTGATGGTGCAACCAATCCCACGGTTTTTGCGGGTCGCCATGAGGTCGCCCCAGATCATCAAAATGGCAACTCCAAACCCATGGCTCCAGCCTATGAACGGATTGCTAAGCTGACTGAGCGTGTTGAAAAGCTTGCCTATCTGCGCAAAACAGAGGTTGCAGACAAGAAAGTCGCGATTGTCTTATTCGGCTTTCCGCCAAACGCAGGGGCGGCGGGGACAGCGGCCTATTTGGATGTCTTTTCCTCTTTGCATAACACGTTATGTGCTATGAAAGCCGCAGGGTACAGTGTGGAAGTTCCCGAAGATGTGGAGGCGCTGCGCGATAGTGTTTTACAGGGGAGCGCCAAAGCATATGGGCAGGACGCAAATGTGGAAGCCCATGTCAGCGCAGACCAAATCGTCGCCAATATCCCTTGGTTAGATGAAATTGAGGCCCAATGGGGTCCAGCGCCAGGACGCATACAGGCCGATGGTCGTGGCGTCTTTGTTTTGGGAAAACAGCTCGGCAATATCTTTATCGGCCTACAGCCCGCGTTTGGTTACGAAGGTGATCCCATGCGCCTCTTGTTTGAGCGCGGCTTTGCCCCAACGCATGCCTTCGTCAGCTTTTATTATTGGATTCAAAATGAGTTTAACGCTGATGCGGTGCTCCATTTTGGCATGCATGGTGCGCTGGAATTTATGCCTGGTAAACAAACTGGACTGGGGGCGAAAGATTGGCCGGATCGGTTGATCGGTGATCTCCCCAATATCTACCTTTATGCGGCGAACAATCCCTCAGAGGCAAGTCTTGCGAAACGGCGCAGCAATGCGACGATCATCTCGCATCTAACGCCGCCGTTGGCCGCATCGGGTCTTTATAAAGGATTAGCGGAGTTAAAAGACAGCCTGAGCCGATGGCGTGAACTGCCTGAAGAGGCCCATGAGCGTGACGATCTTTTGCTTCTGATCAAAGAACAGGCGCAGAGTGTTGACCTAGATGGCAGTGATCCTGACACGCTTTGGGTCAAGCTTCTGGATACGGAAAATGCGCTCATTCCAGAGGGGCTTCATATTGTCGGAAAGCCGCTGAGCGAGACAACCAAGCAAGACTATATCGATGTCATGGAGGGCGCAGATGAAGAGACGCGCGCCCAAGCTTTGGCGCATTTGTCCAAAGACAGCGAAATACCAGCGATTTTAAACGCGCTTGCGGGTCGCTTTACACCACCTGTTGCGGGAGGTGATTTGATCCGATCCCCTGACATGTTGCCCACAGGGCGCAATATTCATGCCTTTGATCCGTTTCGGATGCCTACTGAATTTGCCTGCCGCGATGGCGCGAAACAGGCGGAAAAACTGCTTGCAGCCCATGACGAACTTCCAAAAACCGTGGCTTTGGTGCTTTGGGGGTCTGACAATATCAAATCAGACGGTGGTCCGATTGGCCAAGCGCTTGCGCTCATCGGGGCCAAACCGCGTTTTGACAGTTTTGGGCGTTTATCGGGCGCTGATCTCATTCCTCTTAGCGAATTGGGCCGGCCTCGCATCGATGTCATCATGACCCTCTCTGGGATTTTCCGGGATCTTTTGCCCCTACAAACCCGTCTTTTGGCCGAAGCGGCGCTCAAGGCTGCGCAAGCGGATGAACCGCTCGATCAAAACTATATCCGAGCCCATGCTTTGCAATATGCCAAAGATATGGACGTTGAACTTGAAACCGCAGCGCTTCGTGTGTTTTCAAATGCAGAAGGCGCCTATGGCTCTAACGTCAATCAACTGGTGGATAGTTCTTCTTTTGGCGACGAAGACGAGCTTGCAGATGCCTATGAGGCACGCAAAAGCTTTGCCTATGGGGTCACCGGCAAAGCGGCGCAGAATGCGGGTCTCTTGCAAAAGGCGCTTCAGGATGTGGATGTTGCCTATCAAAATCTCGAAAGTGTCGAGCTGGGCGTTACTACGGTGGACCATTATTTTGATACGCTTGGGGGGATTTCACGGGCGGTAAAGCGCGCCAAAGGACAAGAGGTTGCTGTCTATATCAGTGACCAAACACGGGGTTCGGGCCAAATTCGCACCCTTTCAGACCAAGTTGCACTGGAAACGCGCTCGCGCTCTTTGAATCCGAAGTTTTATGAAGCACTGCTTCGCCACGGGTCAGAAGGGGTGCGTCAGATCGAAAGCCATGTGACCAACACGATGGGCTGGTCTGCCACGACAGGTCAGGTCGAACCTTGGGTCTACCAGCGTATTAGTGAAACTTTTGTCCTGGACGAAGAGATGCGCAATCGCCTTGCGGCTTTGAACCCGACAGCCAGCTCGCGAATGGCAAACCGGCTCTTGGAGGCCAGCGACCGCGCCTATTGGCAACCCGATGAAGAAACACTCGCAGCGCTGCAATCCGCTGCCGATCAACTGGAAGATCAAATGGAAGGAATTGCGGCCCAATGAAACGGATGATGACAGCGAAGAAAGGAGGCCAAATATGAGCCCCTTGGATAAACAACCCCCCGCGCTACGCGGCCTTGATGGTGAAGGCTCGGTGCAAGTGCATCAGGACGCCTCGGCAAAAATTGAAGGGGCCAAGGTCTTTTCCGTCTATGGAAAGGGCGGCATTGGAAAATCAACGACCAGCTCTAACCTCTCAGTGGCTTTCTCTAAACTGGGAAAACGGGTCTTGCAGATTGGCTGTGATCCGAAGCATGACAGCACCTTTACGCTCACAGGGTCGCTGGTGCCAACGGTGATCGACATCCTAAAAGAAGTCGATTTTCACCCCGAAGAGCTGCGCGCTGAGGATTTTGTCTTTGAGGGCTTTAACGGTGTGAAATGCGTTGAAGCGGGTGGCCCCCCTGCTGGAACAGGCTGCGGTGGCTATGTTGTCGGGCAAACGGTCAAATTGCTCAAACAGCATCATCTGCTTGAAGATACCGATGTAGTGATCTTTGACGTTCTTGGTGATGTTGTCTGCGGTGGATTTGCAGCCCCCCTGCAACACGCGGATCGCGCTCTCATCGTTACCGCAAATGATTTTGACAGCATTTATGCGATGAACCGGATTATTGCGGCGGTTCAAGCCAAGTCTTCCAATTATAAGGTTCGGCTTGCTGGTTGTGTCGCAAACCGGTCACGTGAAACTGATGAAGTGGATCGCTATTGTAAAGCGGTTGGGTTTAACCGCATCGCTCATATGCCCGATTTAGATGCTATTCGTCGCTCACGGCTTAAGAAAAAGACCCTTTTTGAAATGGATGCAGATGAAGACATCGTCGCCGTTCAAAAAGAATACATTAGATTGGCCGAAACGCTTTGGAATGGGACCGAAGCCCTCGCACCTGCGCCTTTGCCAGATCGTGATATTTTTGAACTCTTGGGATTTGATTAATGGCCTATGACCAGACATTAGATCGCGTTGCGAATTATTTTGACAAAACAGCGACCAAAACCTGGGAGCAGTTGACCTCTGACGCACCGCTTTCAAAAATCCGTCAAACGGTCCGCGAGGGCCGGGATCAGATGCGCGCGCTGCTTTTGTCGCGCGTTCCTGCGGATTTGTCTGGTGCCCGTATTTTGGATGCGGGATGTGGAACGGGCATGTTAAGCCAAATTGCAGCCGAACGCGGCGCTGAGGTGGTGGCAATCGACATTAGCCCCTCGCTCATTGAGATTGCGCGGCGCAGAACGCCTGCAGATTTACAGTCCCAGATCACCTACTCAAGCGGCGATATGTTAGACCCGAACTTGGGCCAATTTGACTATGTCTTCGCCATGGATAGTCTGATTTATTACGATCAAAGCGAGATCACAAAAGCGGTCTCAGCGCTCGGTCAACGCCCAAGTCAGAAAGTTTTATTTACGGTTGCTCCTTGGACGCCCTTGCTTCAAGTGATGTGGTACACAGGAAAGCTCTTTCCAAGGCGAGACCGCTCGCCCGTGATGAGACCGCAACGTGTCCATGCGCTTGCAGATCAATTACAGACCCATGGCAATTTAGACGATATCGGTCGCATTCGGTCAGGCTTTTACATTTCTCAGGCATTGGAGTTTTCCCCGTGACTGAAAAACAGCCCCATCCCTTCACGAAATTGACACAACGGATGCTGCCGTTTTCTGATGCGGTGAGCGAGGATCTCTCGTTTGCGCAGCTCATGCGGTTGTCCCTGTTTCAAGTGTCGGTGGGGATGGCAACGGTGATGCTGCTTGGGACATTGAACCGTGTGATGATCGTTGAGCTTAGCGTTCCTGCGATGATCGTGGCCTGTATGATTGCGCTGCCTGTGCTGATCGCGCCTCTGCGGGCTTTGCTCGGGTTTAGGTCTGATACGTACCGCTCTGCGATAGGTTGGAAAAGAGTGCCTTATTTATGGTTTGGTTCCATCTGGCAAATGGGCGGTCTTGCGATCATGCCCTTTGCATTGCTGGCTTTATCGTCTTACCAAGTCGTAGGACCAGATTGGGCAGGCGAAGTGGTTGCGGCGATTGCCTTTCTGATGACGGGGGTGGGTATTCATATGACCCAAACCGCGGGCCTCGCCCTGGCAGCGGATCGTGCCAGTGAGGAAACGCGGCCAAGGGTTGTGGCGCTTTTATATGTCATGTTCCTTTTGGGGATGGGCGTTTCTGCCCTTATCATTGGCTGGCTTTTGCGGGATTTCAACAGCATCTTGCTGATCCGTGTGGTCCAAGGCGCGGCGCTCGTTGGTCTTGCCCTCAATATTATTGCGCTTTGGAAACAGGAAAAAGTGCGCCCCATGTCCAAAGCGGAACGCGCTGAGCCAAGACCCCTGTTCCGCGATGCTTGGACCGATTTTTTAAGGGCAGGGGAAGCAGGGCGCTTGTTGGCTGTGGTCTTTATTGGAACGATGGCCTTTAACATGCAAGATGTTTTGCTCGAACCTTATGGGGGGGAGGTCTTGGGCATGTCTGTTTCAGCAACCACGCTTTTGACAGCCTTTTGGGCGCTGGGAGCGCTCTGCGCTTTTGCGCTTGCAGGGCGCTTGCTGGGGAAAAGCGCGGATGCCTATCGCATCGCTGGCAGAGGGTTGATGGTTGGATTGGTTGCCTTTCCAGTGGTGATCTTTGCTGGACCCCTTCACTCGGCACCCATTTTTTTCATCGGTGCGGGACTTATCGGATTTGGAGGCGGGTTATTTGCCATCGCAACGCTCACAGCGGCGATGACGATGCCCGCTCAGGGAATAGCTGGGCGCGGTTTGGCGCTTGGCGCATGGGGTGGCGCACAAGCCACCGCAGCAGGATTATCAATAGCAGCAGGAGGAACGCTACGAGATTGGATCAATTCGCTTGCCATGAGCGGAGTAATGGGAGAGGCGCTCGCCACGCCAACAACGGGATATTCTTTTGTTTACCACAGCGAGATCGTCTTGCTGTTCTTAGCGCTTGTCGTGCTGGGCCCTCTGGCCCGTCAACAGCGGCACGCATCTTCCGAGTCAAAGAAAGCAGCACGCATTGGGCTTGCTGATTTCCCGACTTAGCTTCGTCGTACCAATGAAATGACTCTGATATGACCGGTACGTTTTTTGGAAACTTTGCTGTAGCTAGCTTA
>WTIQ01000370.1 GCA_011525185.1 Paracoccaceae bacterium
ACCAAAGCGTTATGAGCGCTCTGCTCTAACCAATTGAGCTACAGGCCCGACCTGAGTTTGTGCTATCACATGCAGAGCGAAGGTCAAGGGTTTGAGATTGAAGTTTTCGCAACAATCTTGTAGGTCGCGCAGAAGAAAGGCGGTCGAGCATGACAGATATTAAAAACGGGCTGACCTATACGGATGCAGGTGTCGATATTGATGAGGGCAATGCCCTTGTAGAGCGGATCAAACCCGAGGCGGCGCGGACCCATCGCTCGGGTGTACTGGCGGGTCTTGGCGGTTTTGGCGGATTGTTTGATCTCCGGGCAGCGGGCTATGTTGATCCCGTTCTTGTGGCAGCAACAGATGGTGTGGGCACTAAGGTCAAGATTGCGATTGAAATGGGCAAGTTTGACACCATTGGCATCGATCTCGTGGCCATGTGTGTCAATGACTTGATCTGCCAAGGCGCTGAGCCGCTTTTTTTTCTTGATTATTTTGCAACCTCTAAACTGGTTGTCGATGATGCAACCGATGTCGTGAGGGGGATCGCTGAGGGCTGTGTGCGTTCTGGATGTGCTTTGATCGGTGGGGAGACCGCTGAAATGCCAGGCATGTATCATAAGGGAGACTTTGATCTCGCAGGTTTTGCCGTTGGGGCGATGGAACGGGGGGCGAGCCTTCCCCGTGATGTGGCAGTCGGAGATGTGATTTTGGGTCTCGCCTCGGATGGGGCGCATTCCAATGGTTATTCGCTTTTGCGCAAATTGGCGGAGATGTCATCTCTGAGCTGGGACAGTCCAGCCCCATTTGCAGAGACCACTTTAGGAGCGGCGTTTTTGACGCCCACGCGGCTTTATGTGAAGCCCTGCCTTAAGCTTCTTGAAAGCTGTGAAGTGCATGCCTTTGCCCATATCACAGGGGGCGGTTTGAGTGAAAACCTTCCTCGCGTTTTAGGCGCAGGGCAGGGGATTGAGATTGATCTGGACGCTTGGGACGTGCCGCCGATGTTTCAATGGATCATGAAGGAGGGCGGCATCGCTGAGGCGGAGATGCTCAAAACCCTCAACTGTGGCATTGGGATGTGCGTAGTCGTGCCCGCGCAGCATAAAGATCATGCGAAAGCGGTGCTTACGGAGAGCGGAGAGCGTGTGTATGAGCTTGGTCAGGTGACGGATGGCTCAGGCGTGTCATACAAGGGCAGATTTGTTTGACAAAACGGGTTGCTATTCTGATTTCTGGGGGCGGCTCAAACATGGTGAGCCTCGTCACAGCAATGCAAACAGATGGGTATGCGTTACCCGCGCTGGTTTTGTCAAACGTGCCAACCGCAGGAGGTCTTGAGAAGGCCAAGGCGCTTGGGGTCACGACGGCCGTGGTGGATCATCTCTCCTTTGGAAGTGACAAGGCGGCCTTTGAGAGCGCGATGCATAAAGAGCTGTTGCGCGGTGAGATTGATCTGGTTTGCCTCGCTGGTTTCATGCGGGTTTTAAGCGCGAATTTTGTCGCAAAATGGGAGGGGCGCATACTCAATATTCATCCCTCTTTGTTGCCAAAGTATAAGGGGCTAGATACCCATGCTCGGGCTTTAAGGGCGAAGGACACCGAAGCAGGGTGTTCTGTGCATGTGGTCACGCCTGATTTGGATGCAGGTCCCATTCTTGGACGCGCCCGTGTGCCTATTTACGCACAAGATACGGCGGACATGCTTGCGGCACGGGTGTTGAAACAGGAGCATCTCCTCTATCCACAAGTTTTGCAGCGGTTTCTACGCGGAAATGATACGCTTTTAGAGCTTGCCACCTAACAAAAGGTTCGGCATGGTGCCACGACGGGCGGTACAAAATGGGACGAGGTTAGGGCGCAATAAAAGGAATAAAACAAAGGTAATGCGAACACTTACAACGACGCAAGAGTTGGCCGACTTTTGCACTCTCGCACAAAGCAAAGATTTTGTCACGGTAGACACAGAATTTCTCCGCGAGCGAAGCTATTATTCCAAACTCTGTCTTGTTCAATTGGCACTTCCAGGGACCTCAAACGACGAAGCAGTCTTGGTGGATCCTCTCGCAGAAGGTCTCTCGCTTGCGCCACTTTATGCGTTGTTCGAGGATGAAAGCACGGTCAAGGTCTTTCATGCGGCGCGTCAGGACATAGAAATTTTCTGCCTTGATGCGGGCGTCATTCCAAAACCATTGTTTGATACTCAATTGGCGGCGATGGTTTGCGGGTTTGGGGAGCAAGTGGGATATGAAACGCTTGTAAATAAAATAACCAAGAAAAGCCTCGATAAATCATCACGTTTTACAGATTGGTCACGTCGTCCTCTAAGCGAGGCGCAAAAGAAATATGCATTGGCTGATGTGACCCATTTGCGGCAAATTTACGAATATTTTCAAAAACGACTAAAGGAAACGGGACGCGCGCATTGGGTACAAGAGGAGCTTGCAATTTTGCTCAAGCCTGACACCTATATTGTGCAGCCAGATGAAGCATGGAAGCGTATAAAAGTGCGCTCCCACGCCGCCAAGTTTTTAGCCAATGTGTATACGCTTGCTACATTTCGAGAAGAACACGCCCAAAAAATGGATATCCCGCGCAACCGCGTTTTCAAAGATGATGCACTGGTCGAGCTCGCCTCAACGCGGCCTCAATCCATTGGTGATTTGGGCAAAAGTCGAATGCTATTGCGTGACGCGCGCAAAGGCGCGATCGCTGAGGGCATTTTAAAAGCTATTCAGACTGCTGCAGACTTGCCCAAAGAACAAATACCTAAACCAGCGCCCGTTACAGACCGTCAGACAGTGAATTCAGCATTGGCCGATCTCTTGAGGGTCATGCTGAAAGCTGTGTCTGAACGCACAGGTGTGGCTGCGAAATTGATCGCGACAAGTTCTGACTTGGACCGTCTTGCCTCTGGTGACGAGGAGGTAAATGCACTTACTGGGTGGCGGTTTGAGATTTTTGGACGTGAGGCGCTTCGCCTATGTCGTGGCGAAACAGGGCTTCGGGTTGAAGGCAAAAAAGTCGTCAGCTTTCCTATTGTAAAGTAAGCACGCGCGTTACTATATACCCGTCACACAGACCAAAAGGCGATGATCCATGGCAAGTTTAGAATTCGAAGAGATCGTAGACGATTTTGAATTCCTTGACGATTGGGAGGATCGCTATCGCTTTATTATTGAGCGCGCGAAAACCATGCCGCCCCTAGATGAAGCTCTTAAAGTACCTGCGACCAAGGTTGAAGGGTGTGCCAGTCAAGTCTGGTTGAATTTTCACGAGAAAGATGGCCGTATTTATTTTGAAGGCGACAGTGATGCGATTATTGTGCGTGGGTTGATCACGGTGCTGAAATCTTTGTTTAATGGACTAGAGCCCAAAGATATTTTAGCGGTTGATGCGGCTGCCGAGTTGGCGAGACTTGGGCTAAACGATCATCTCTCTGCTCAGCGCTCTAATGGTGTAAAATCAATGGTGGAGCGTATCCGACACACGGCTCAATTGCATAGCTGATCATTAAGCGCGTTTTCTAGATCGCCAAACCCCGTATGACGATGTTCAAACGCTAAGCCAAGCTCATCGGCATATCCTTGTGCCTGCTTTAGAAGCGTCTCATCGTAAATTTGTGATTGATACACAAGCTTGGTGTAATGCGCAAAGTAAGTGTCCCGTAGGTCGGGATAACGATCAAGTCCAAGCGGTTTGCGCACGAAAGCATCAAATTGGCGAACGAGAAAATCAGTCAGATAGAATGCGGTAAATTCATCCCGAGCGGCAAACTCTGCGTTGCCTTCAAAAAAAGAATAACAATGCGGTCCCGCCATCATTTCAACGCCAAGCGCGTCACAGGCCGTTTGCAGCTGTCCTCCCGTTCCACAATCCGCGTAGACCACAAAAATCCTATCGTAGTGGTCTTGATGTTCGAGAACCTTTTCACGAATAAGTGGCGTAATTTTTTCGGGCGCATTGTGCAGGATTGCAGGTAAGCATTTAAGATCAATATGCGTCCAAGCATTGCGTTCAATCAATGCAAGAATTTCGCGCGCCAAGGCTCCGCATGCCAGCAGTAAGATGCGGGCGCCTTTGCCATTTTGTGTCATGCCTTGGTGAGTTAAGATGTCGTCACTTTGCATCGCGGCCTCCGCTTTTAAAGGTCTTAGGCATTTGTTGCCCAGTTGAGAGCGATTTTACTAATAACGTTTGGCACACGAAAAAGAAGAAGACGCCTGAGTTTATCCCAGACGCCAATACTTTACGCACTAAGGCTATTGTGGCGACGTGCCAGCATTTCTTTGGCCGTTTCAACCGCAACGGCTGCATCACGACAATATGCATCAGCACCGATTGCTTTGCCGAATTCTTCGTTCAGTGGGGCACCACCCACCAACACGACGTAATCATCGCGCAAGCCCTGTTCGACCATCGTGTCAATTACGACCTTCATATAGGGCATTGTTGTCGTCAAAAGTGCTGACATGCCCAAAATGTCGGGCTGCTCGTTTTCGAGCGCTTCCAGATAGTTTTCGACCGGATTGTTGATACCGAGATCGACCACTTCAAAGCCTGCACCTTCCATCATCATAGAGACGAGGTTTTTGCCGATGTCGTGAATATCGCCTTTGACCGTACCAATCACCATTTTGCCGACGCGGGGCGCACCTGTTTCGGCCAAAAGCGGTTTTAGAATGGCCATTCCGCCTTTCATCGCGTTTGCGGCCAGTAAAACTTCAGGCACAAACAATATGCCGTCACGGAAGTCTTGTCCAACAATGGTCATACCGCCGACCAAAGCCTTGGTCAGAATGTCATAGGGTTCCCAACTCCGCTCTAGCAGGATGTTCACGCCTTCTTCGATTTCCTCTTTGAGGCCATCATAAAGGTCATCAAACATCTGTTGAACGAGTTCTTCGTCATCCAATTCTGCTAAGATAATGTCGTCTTCTTCGTCTGACATAGTCACCTCTCTGTGGGTCTTTATATAACCCAATGATCCTTTATTTATACCTCTGTACAGAACGACCCCATGACACTTTGCAATTTACGACATCGCGCAGAATAAAGCCGACCTGGGAGGGAAATTTACGCGGTTACGACGAAAATAAAAGGATTTTAGCGCAGGTTTATTGTATTAGTTCTTGATTTGTTCTAATATTCATTATGAGCGATTTTCACACTCAACGTTATCAGATCAAGGGACGTGGCGTTACATCGAATCCCAAAAATCGCTTTGAGGATTTTGCGGTCGATGCATTTGATGATGGTTGGTCTGAGATAGAAGAGGACAGGCCACTTCTTCGCACCAAAGTCCACGAAGAGCATGCGCGGAGCATGGTGACGTATAACCGATCGCCTGATTTGCCTTTTGATCGATCTTTCAATCCCTATCGCGGCTGTGAACACGGGTGTGTTTATTGCTTTGCACGGCCCTCTCATAGTTATCTTGGGTTTTCTGCAGGCTTGGATTTTGAAACACAGCTTAGCGTGCGCAAAAATGCGGCTGAGATATTGAGAAAAGATCTGCAAAAGAGGTCTTACAAAGTTGCCACAATCGCACTGGGAACAAACACAGATCCCTATCAGCCTATCGAAAAAAAATATGAAGTGACGAGAGCCTGCTTGAATGTCTTAAATGAGGTATCTCACCCCGTTGCTATTGTCACACGGGGCACGCTGATTGAGCGGGATTTGGACATTCTTGCAGATATGGCGCAGCGCAATCTTGTGCGGGTGGGGGTTTCTGTGACAACCCTTAATGGGGCCTTGGCGCGTCGGATGGAGCCGCGTGCACCTGCACCAAATCGGCGGCTTTTGATGATTAAACGTTTGAGCGAGGCTGGTATTCCTGTGCGCGTGATGGCTTCGCCAATGATCCCCTCCCTTACGG
>WTIQ01000504.1 GCA_011525185.1 Paracoccaceae bacterium
TGACAGCAGAACGCGGGTGATCCGATGCCGCCATGATCTACGGTGGATCATGCAAAAACGATCGTCACCTAACTTGAATAAGGGCTATTGGTTTAGCTTGAGCTACCATACCTCATGGGAGAGCCTTTTAGAGCGTTATACTGACCTTAAGCCACCCGCAGATGCAATCTTTAGCAGAACTACTCACTCGCAACTGGCAATGGATGATCAAATAGATGGGTAAAGTTCGCGAAGAACCAAATGGGTCGCCACTTAGCAAGTATGCTCGCATTTTGCTGTATGTGGTTGATACTGATGCTTGGCGTGCTTTGGGTACAGCATCGCACTCCCTATTCATCTTACTTAGCTTGGAATGGAAAGGCCCAAAATACAACAATAACGGCAAAATCACCTTAAGCGTGAGACAAGCTGCAGAGAGGATGGGGGTAAGTCGCGACACAGCCGCTAAGGCTTTTCGCGAATTACAGGCCAAAGGGTTTATCATTGTTACAAAGGGCGGATCGTTGGGTGTTACAGGTCATGGGAAATGCCCTGAATACGAAATCACAAGTATAGAAATGCCACACCTTGAGAAATCTAACAGTTTCTTAAAGTGGACACCTGGCAATGACTTTGACGTCTTTGCTCACCCTGTCAAAAACCATGCTGGCAAAAACAAAAGCCTGTCATAAAAATGCTGCGATTACGTCATGAAAATTCAGACGTATCCTCTTTCCCTGTCATGGTTTTTAGTTCGATAGTCATGATTTTGCAGACGTACAGAAGATGTACATCCAGCATAACGTCACGGTTTCTATGACATCATTATATTAGCCATATATACTTAATTTGCGCGGGCCAGTTTGATACCAAATTCATTGCAACAATCGCTATGTTTCGCTTTGGGCAATGCAAGTTACTTTGACCACTCTATTAACAGTTTCCCGATAGAATTTGCAATCGATAGTGAAGATGTTATCCCTGGTGACTCAACACCGAGTAATGACACAATATTTTTATCCGCGTGGAACATAAAGTCGTTTCCATTTATTTTCGGGCGAATACCTGAGTATGCAGCAGTTAAAACTCTGTCATCAACTCCAGGCCAATATCTTCTAATATGGGATCTAAACTTAACTTCTAATTCCGGTTTAACTTGATATCCAGGGGCTTCTACCCATTCAACATCAGGTCCAAAATAAGCATTTCCGATCGTATCCAATGTATAATGAATCCCCAAACCATCTTTTTCAGGTACAGGATACACCAAATGAGCAAAAGGCGCCGAACCAGAAAGTGAAAAATAATTACCCTTGGCAAAAAGCTTTGTTGGGCGCAGCATTTCATCAACGCCTATATCAATAAGCTTATGCGCTCCAAGTCCCGCAGCGTTAACGACATAATCAAACTCTAATTCATTCTTGTCAGTCATTGTTTCGCTTTGCACAAGCACTTTGCGCCCAACATTGTTTAAGCACGTTACTTCTGTGTTCAGTGCAAGCAAAGCCCCATGCGCTTCTGCCTCATATAAAAGTGAATCACATAATTCTCTTACATTTACGATCCCTGTTTCACTCGATAAGAGTGCTCCAGCAACTTCTAATTCTGGCTCGAGTGCTTTCACTTCAGAAGAAGAAATGAGGCTCAAATTTACTGAACATAACTCCGCATTTCTTTTGATCGTAAGGAGGCGAGATAATTGTGCTCGATCAGAAGCAACTATCAATTTTCCCGTCTTTTTAAATGAGATGCCAAAATCCCTACAATATTCATAAAGTAGTTTCCGACCTGAAAGACATTGAATTTGCTTATTACTTTTGGGTTTGTAATAGATACCTGCGTGAATTACACCAGAGTTTCGTGAACTAGTTTCAGTAGCAATTTCCTTCGCTTTTTCTGCAATAACAACTTCTAAGCCTAGCTTAGCCAAGGCCCGAGCACATGCTAAACCGACTACACCGGCTCCAATAATTAGCACGCTTGTAGTCACTGTGTTTGACCCTTCAAATTCCGGTGTAAAAGCATTTTTGCCGTATCAGTAACGATCCCTCTTACGCATCAGTGCATCTACCTTGTTTTGAGCATCAGATAGAGCTCTAGTGACTGATTTAGCACCCTGTAGCATGTCATGTATTTCCGATCCAATTATAGCTATCAAATCACTAACCTCGGGCACTGGAGGTCGCGGCCAGTATTGTAAAACTCCGCTTCTTGCCATACTGTCGGCCTTCCCAATTAAAGCCGAACGCTGACTGACACTGTCATCTAAGCTAACGCTGTATCGCGGAGATACCAAACTACCATGTTCAATATACATCTTTATATATTCAGGTGAAGTCAGTGCTTTTATGGCTCTCCAAGTAGGCTTAACTCTCTCCGGCTCTATATTCGCAGGAATTGCAAGAGCATAACCACCAACTGGAGCTATCGGAGTTCCAGATCGACCGTGCGGATGTGGCAAGTATTCTGTTACTCCATAAGCCGGAGAGCTAGGATTTGACTCGAACATCGGAGCCAACAATGTTGCTGAATAGGCCATAGCAACGTTTCCATCTGCGTAAGCTTTAGCTCTTTCATACCAAGACATCGACAGTATTGAAGTTGGAGAAAAATCCAAAAGCTCCAACAAATATTCTGCAGCTTCGTAGCTTTGATCCGTTAACAACATCGGTCTCAGGTTTTCACCGGATGGGTTCGAAGCATCAAATACCTCACCCAGACGTGGCAAATCAATTGCACAACGTCCCATGGCAGCCATCACAAACATAAATGTATGTCCTAAAGGGGTTCCCCTTGCAGCATTCCATGCAATTCCTGATAGCCCCCGCTTTTTATTGTGTAATGCTTTTGCAGCTTTCAAGGTATTTTCTGCAGTAAACGGGACAGCTAAGCCATATTCTTCAAACAGGTCTTTTCGGACCACCAACAATTCAGGAGTTGTTTGCACCGGAATACCATAGATTTGACCCTCAAACTTGCATGAATCCACAGCGACTTGATGAAAATCAGCTAAATCTAAATCGTCCCCTTTGATCAAATCATCCAATGGCAACAGAGCTTTATTCAATGCCATTTCTCCGAACCAAGGTAAATCGCAGGCAATTATATCATGTCTTGATTTCGTTCGCCGTGCGTTTGACAAGATTTCCAGCCGTAACCTGTCGATCGAAAGAGCCTTGCTGCTAATTTTATTCCCAAACAACTCCTCAAACTGTTTTTTGAGAACACTCATAGCCATGAAAGTAGGATCGGCATGAGCCAGCAATTTCAGCTCATTTCTCAATCCCAATTTTTCACTGAGAGGCTTTGGCGCAGGTATATTTGTTGATTTTGAGTAACTGGCTCCATAAAAATATTCGCTTAAAGAGCCATCATTGACAATAGAAGTACCAAGAGTGGTGCTTATGATAACTTGAATTCGACGCGCGAACTCGTGCCATTCAATTAGCAATTGTTCACTTGGATGCAACGAAAAGCTTTTACCCGATGTTGTTTTAGCGCGCTTAACAATCAATCCTCGATCGATAAGAGAATTAACCGTTCTTACAGCAGTTCCGTAGGCCATGCCGCTAACTCCAACTAGTGAAGTAGATGTCGTCAACTTTCCCTGCAAATGGTTCCTCAACAAAAAGGTAACCATTCTAGTTTCGCCTTTATGATCCTGAAGGGTTAATATGCGTGATGCTTCATCATCCAACGTATCAATAAAATCGAGAAACTTCTCAAACTCTTGGTAATAAGTCGAAAGCTTTTTCGACTTATTAAATTGAGAATTTTCGACTAAAAAGTCAGTCTCTGCAATTTTTAGGGCACACATATTTTACTCATTCTAGTTATGCAAAAAACATATGATGTTAGAGGAGCAAAGGCAATTTTACGATATTCTACCTCATCAAGGAGTAGATTTCGAACTTCGTATAGCGGCAATCTTATCTCGTAGAATCTCTCTTCGTTCATCCACGTCACGGAGTAATTGGCTCCTTTTTTGATGATCCTCAAATAGACGGCTACCCGTCTGAAAAATAATTACTACTAACAAAAGTATCCCAAGATACAGCTGAACCATGAAGGCTGGTGTCACGTTAAATACAAGCCCAGTGTTGAGGAAATTAACAGTTAATGTCCCGATAGCGGCGCCTATCACGCCTCCTCGTCCACCTAATATGGATACACCACCAATAAACGCCGCGACAGTTCCAGCGAGTAGCAAATATTGCAAACCCAATGCTTGTGCAGTTCCTGAACGCAAGCCTATTATTACTCCTCCCAATCCCGCACAAAACCCTGAAATTGCAAAAACAATCATCATTGGTCGCTGGAGTTCAATCCCAGATGCTAACGCTTCTTTTCGAGCACCACCGATTGCGTAGATCTCACGTCCATATCGTGTAAAGGACATAAAGATACCCACAAGAATAAACATTACTATGACAAGTATTGAGGCTGGTGAAAAATATGTGAGCACTTTTGTACTGATAAAGTCAGGTATCCTGAAGTCAGTTAGCATCACAGTCTTTTCCTCTGCCGCAAATAATGCAACACCACGAAGTAACATCAATGTTCCTACAGTCAAAACGATCGCTCGCACTCGCAAATATGCGATAAAATAACCTTGAATGAGGCCTATCGTAGTAGATATTAGGAGTGCAAATAAAAGTGCATTCACAGCTCCCCAGTCATCAGTAAATCGCACAGTTATTACCGCAGCAAGTGCAGCATTGGAACCTATTGAAAGGTCAATCTCGCCCGCGATTATGCATAGCGTTAAGGCCAGCCCTACCAGTCCAAGAACAGCAAAACGTTCCATGATCGCGAAACCTGTCCTGTGTGTAAAGAATAGTGGCTCAGTAATTGCAAAGAAACTGTATACACCGATAGCAAGTAATATCGCAAAGGTGAGATCAGGATTGTTAGTTGCCCATATTTTAATCTTATTCATTTCAAACCCTACTCTACAGCTCTTGATCCGCGCCGAACTAACGCAAAAACTATTATTGAAAACACAATCATTAACCCTACCGCCAATACACGTGCTCCAGAGTTAAACCCATTCAAGACCATCATATTGTCAATGCTGGATATAAAAATTGCACCGAGTGAGGTTCGTAAAGTTGAGCCATACCCACCCATGATTGAATTACCTCCAACCATAACAATTGCGATCACCATTATGGTCATGTCACCCGAAGAGCCAAATTCCGAAGAAAAGTAGTTAACATGCGCCGAAGAAACTTGTGCAGAAAAGGCAATCGCAACAAAAGCAGCGCATACGCTCGCTATTATGCAACACTTTATGGCCATCCCAAAATTTTCGTGTCCAGTGGCTCGTCCAGCGGCCCTATTGGCCCCAACCAAGTAAACTTGACGACCGAATGTAGTATACCTCAATGTGAGCTCGGCAATCACTGCAATTATCACAAAAGCGATTGTTATGTTGGGTATGTCGCCAATCAATGACCCAGTACCAAGCCATTCTGCCCCATGTGGCCTCCGAAAACTTAGAACCAAATTATCTGACCACCATGAGCCAAGCCCAAAAAACAATCCTGCGGCGCCCAAAGTCACTACTATCGGATTGCCCCCTAGGCCAATTAAAGCTCCTTGAAGGCCTCCTGCAACTGTAGCCAATAAAAGAGTAATTACTGCTGCAATAATGAAAGTCATCGCAAGCGATCCAGTAGTCGGCTCTACTGTGTCATGCCATACATTCCAATCAGCACTCATCAACGTGGCGAAGCAAATAATTGATAAAGCAGCTATTTCTTTCATTGAAAGAAGAAAAAAGTTACCACTCAACGTGACGAAGGTTAGACCAATCGCCATAATCCCCACGAGGGCAG
>WTIQ01000382.1 GCA_011525185.1 Paracoccaceae bacterium
CTTGTGTACCTAGCATGCACTCGCTTGAGGGGAAAGCCTTGTGCAGAGCTATCTAGTCATCAAACAGAGTATTTTGTCCCTTTGGAGCACGCAGGCCCAAATGATCCCATCCTCTTTGCCCGAGCATACGACCTCTGGGTGTGCGTTGGATCAGACCTTGTTGCAAGAGATAAGGCTCAATCACATCCTCTATCGCGTCCCGACTTTCCGACAGAGCCGCGCTCAGCGTCTCAACACCCACAGGTCCACCCGCATAATGTTCTGCAATAAGTCGAAGGTACCGCCTGTCACCGTTGTCCAACCCTAGGTGATCCACGCCCAAACGCGTCAGCGCATGGTCGGCAAGGCTTTGGGTGATTTTTCCATCCCCCTCAACGATTGCAAAATCCACAACGCGCCGCAGGAGACGCCCTGCAATGCGTGGTGTGCCCCGCGCTCTTTTTGCAATTTCGCGTGCGCCGCTTTCGGTGGCCTGTGAGGAAAGTTTAATGGCATTGCGCGAGACAATTTGAAACAATTCATCTTCGCTGTAAAATTCAAGGCGCGTGGGTATGCCAAAGCGATCACGTAAAGGTGTTGTCAGCAATCCAAGCCGCGTTGTGGCGCCAACCAATGTAAAGGGTTGCAGTTCAATGCGCACCGTCCTTGCTGCAGGCCCTTCGCCAATAACAAGGTCAAGCTCATAATCCTCCATTGCGGGGTAGAGAATTTCTTCAACCACAGGGTTAAGGCGATGGATCTCATCGATAAAGAGAACATCACGCACCTCAAGATTTGTGAGGATCGCGGCAAGATCACCCGCCTTTGCCAAAACGGGTCCAGACGTCATTTTGAAATTGACCCCAAGTTCACGGCTGATGATTTGCGCTAGGGTCGTTTTCCCAAGTCCAGGAGGCCCATAAAACAGCGTATGATCCATCGCCTCAGCCCGTTGTCGAGCCGATTGGATAAAAATCGAGAGATTGGCACGGGCGGCTGCCTGCCCAATAAAATCACTCAGGGCTTGCGGTCGCAGCGCGCGATCATTGTCTTCGGGCAGAGGCTCATCTGGACGCAATAAGGGATCGCTGTCGCTCATCTACGTCTCCTTTGGCGCTAAGAGCTTGAGAGCCTCGCGAATCAAATCAGAGGTGTTTTTTACCCCCTGATCCTCGATCACACGCGCAACCGCACGGGCTGCATCGCTCGGCGCATAGCCTAGATTGCCAAGGGCTGACATAGCATCGGCGCGCGCCGCAGACACGGATTGATCTGCCATCGCCGCTTTGGTTTCACGTGGCGCTTTGGGCGATGCGGTGGTGTCCTCAATGGTACTAGAAAGCGCATCGATCTCATCACTGCTTTCACCACTCAGAGGTTGCGCCTCACTGACTGGACAGAGGCGCGCCATCACCAGAGGCGCTTTGTCCTTCAGCTCATTGGCGACGCGCTGCGCGGTTTTTGGCCCGACGCCTTTGGCAGATTTTAGAGCATTCCAATCGCCCAAGGCCACGGCATTGGCCACACCATCGACCCCAAGCGCACTCAGAATCGCAAGCGACGCTTTGGCCCCAATGCCCTGCACTGACATCAACAAGCGGTGCCACTCCTTTTCCTGTAAATTCAAAAACCCGAAGAGTTGTAGCAAGTCTTCACGCACAATGAGATCGGTGTAGAGCGCCACAAACTCTTGATCCCGTGGAAGCGCCATCAATGTCCGCTCAGAACAATAGACCAAATATCCAACGCCTTTCACATCAAGGAGGATATGATCGTCAGCGCGATAATCAATGCGGCCCGTAAGTTTTCCAATCATCTGCGTGACCTCTCTAAAATCTTGGCAAGACCTGAGGTGCTGCGGCTATGATGAGCATGACAAAGTGCAATAGCCAAAGCATCCGCCGCGTCAGCATTCGCAATTTTGACACCTGGTAATTGCAGCCGCACCATATGATCGATTTGTGCCTTCTCTGCATGTCCAACACCGACAACGGTTTTCTTTACTTTGTTCGGCGCATATTCTGCGACCTGCAATCCCGCTTTTGCTGGAACAAGCAGGGCAATGGAGCGCGCCTGCCCAAGCTTCAGGGTCGCAACCGCATCTTTGTTGACAAATGTTTGCTCGACCGCCGCCGTGTCAGGAGACCAACTCGCAACAACATCGCTTAACTGTTCATAAAGCGCCAGCAAACGCGTTGCCAGCTCTTGGCCTGCCGATTTACATACGCCATTGGCGACATGACGGATACGACTTCCCTCAACCTCAATGATGCCCCAGCCCATGTTTCGAAGTCCGGGGTCGATACCCAAAACGCGCATATTCAAACGGCCCTGCCTATGTTTTTTAGAGACTTAGCACGAAAGGTGAACATTTGCCAATTGCAAATCACCACCGCCGCCAAATGAAGGAGGCCTTCAAGCCATGCAGTTTTTGCAATATCGGGTTGCTATATTTGAAATTGTGCCCACGATATCATGTGCTTATCTGCACATTAGGCGAAGGCCTGATCAAGCTAAGGATGCACACATGACACATATCTTTTCATCGAACCTCAAAAACCCTTTCGCAAAAATGGCTCATGCAGTTGCGACATGGAATGAAGCAACCCGCGTGCGCGCACAACTGTCCCGCATGACGGACCGTGAGCTTGCGGATATCGGCCTTATTCGAGCCGATATTGAAAGAGTTGCGCGAGGCGCATAGTAAAACAACATTAGGTATTGATAACGTTGGGCTATTGCATTGTTTTCAAAAATAGTCAGAGCTCGCACCATGTGCCTTCCGTGAGGCGGGTGGGCACTTCCCGAAAATAACTGCATTTCAGGGATATAAGGGACTTACCTTATTTCTTTATCAAGACCTATGTATAACGCTGCTCCCCTTTAGAAATGAGGCCCGCTGCTGCCTGGGTAGGCGCGGGCCAGTAGCGCCGTTGGGTGCGGTGTTTTTGCTGTTAATAGAATTAAGAGGTATTTTTTTATTATACAGCGGTCTTTGGAAGCCGCGTTATGCAGAAGTCTTTCAGACCTCACTTGCACATCACCGCAATGGAAAGGGAGGTATCCCGTTTGCGCATTTAGATCTTTTGCAAGATCAACGTAGACCACTCTTCGATGTCGATTTGCTCTGACAGATCAAAGCCAGACGCCCTATAGGCCGCAATCACATCAGCGGCTTGTTCAATCAAGAGGCCAGAGAGGATGGCCTGTCCGCCTTGGGCCGTATTCGCCGCCATGTGTGGGGCAAGCTCGAGCAAGGGTCCCTTCAAAATATTGGCAAACACCAGATCAAAGGGCGCGGCTTTTTCTATGGCTACGTGTTCAAACCCTCTTGCCACATAACAGTTGACCTTATCACCCAGCGCATTGGCCGCTACATTTGCAAGCGCCACATCAACCGCCACTTGATCGATATCGCTAGCAATCACAGGGTGCAGCCAAACCGAAGCCGCCGCCATTGCAAGAACAGCTGTACCGCATCCAACATCAATGACATTTTTGCACTCAAGCCCTGCCTCTAGCAGCTTATCCAGCGCCAATAGGCAGCCCTTTGTGGTCCCGTGATGACCGGTCCCAAAGGCCATTGCCGCTTCAATCAAAAGGGCGATTTTGCCCTCTGGTACTTTATCAGCATCATGACTGCCATAAAGAAAAAACCGTCCCGCCTCCACGGGTGCCAAATCACGGCGTACTTTTGCCACCCAGTCGGTTTCTGGCAGTTCTGAGATCAAAAAGGGCTGCGCGTCAAAGGCGGCGGCGAGGATCGACAACCCCGTCTCGTCCGGCGCCTCTGTAAAATAACCACCTACTTCCCAAAGGCCTGATCCATCCTCCATCTCAAACACACCGACACCAGAGGGTTCAGGCTCAAGGCGCTCCATGGCAAGTCCAATGCCCTCTGCGGCTTGCTTTGATGTAAGTTTGGTAAAGGCTGTAAAGGTGCTCATCGCTGCTCTCGCGTCGTCAAATCATGCTCGTCCTAGAGCCTCTCTTGGAAAGAGTAAAGATGTCAGCGGGCGTTGGTTTTTGGAGCACCCGCGATAAATCGATAGGCCCAAAGCGTGACGATGAGGCCCAAAACAACGCCCACAATGGCTTGGGCATAAATCACCCCAGAAGCGCCATAAATCGAAGACAGCCACAGCGCGAGCGGCAGCGTGACAAGACCCTCTCGCACCCAGTTTATTCCAGTAGAGTAAATAGGTCGTCCTGTGTTATTAAACGCCGCAGTTGCGACAAAAATCATACCCGTGAATATGAAAAAACCAGCACCAACATGCGTGAAGGCATATAAGAAATCGCCCCCTTCAGTAGTGAGGCCAAACCCCGTCACAAGGCTTTCGTGCAAGCTCATCAAGATAATCCATACCGTAACGGGGTAGGCTACGCAGAAAATGAGTGCATCCCGATAGGTCATTTTCAAGCGGTCATATCGACCGGCGCCGAAATTCTGACCAAAGATGCCACCAACCGCGCCAGAGAGTGAAAAAATACCGCCAAAAGCCAAGACAGTAAGGCGATTGACCACCGCCCAAGCGGCCATTGCATTATCGCCAAAGCCGGCAACAACCGTTGTGAGAAGGTAACTGCCAAAAGGGGCTGCAAGCTGGGTCAACATGGCAGGCCCAGCAATTCCAGCGTAGGGGCGAAATGTGGCCTTGAGCGTGGTTACTTTGGGGCGTGCCAGTAAATCGTGAGTTTTGACCACGAAATAAAGACCAATTGCCGCCATCGCGATACGTGAGGCCCACACTGCCAAAGCCGCTCCATCCAAACGAAGATCAAGCGTAATGATGAGAAAAGGATCAACTGCCGCACTTACGACACCTGGTCCCATGGTCACCAGCATCGCCCGAAGCGCATCCCCTTCGGCCCGCATAATAGCCCCTCCGATCATGCCAGCGGCCATCAACGGGAGTGACGGCAATGTGAGCACCAAATACCGCCTTGCAAATTCGGCCGTATCACCCACGGCGCCCGTAAGCTCTACCAATTGATCAGCAAACAGAACCATAATCAGCGCCACAAGGCTTTGAAAGATAACAGCCATCACCATCGCGGCACCTGCTTGTTCACGCGCCTGTTCGCGCTTTCGCTGCCCAATACTGCGCGACACGAGCGCCGTTGCCGCAATCATCAGTCCAATCCCAAAGGAAATCGAAAAGAATTGTACCGCAAAGGCAAATCCCATGGCGGCGACGAGCTTGGTCTCGCCCAACCATGAAATCCAAAACAAATTCGCGGCATCGACGAGGAATAGAAAGGTGATGCCTGCGGTCCCCGAGAGGGTCATGCGCAAAACATGCCCCATTGTTGACCCTGTTAAAAAGCGACCTTCTCTCGTGCTCTGATCGCTCATACAGGCGCATCCTGCGTATTTGATGACCTGCTAAATATGGTCTCTTGGCCTTTTTGGGGGTGGCGCGGGATCATAAGCGCTAGGATCAAAGACCCGATCGCAAGCGCTGCTGCGACAAAAAACACCAGTGCAGGATCGTTAAGCCAGACATATCCCAAGAGCGCGGGCAGAAAGACCGCGGAAATATGGTTAATTGTAAATGCCACCGCTGCTGTGGGGGCAATATCTTGGGGATCTGCGATTTTTTGAAAATAGGTTTTGATCGCCAAAGCAAGCGCAAAAAACAGGTGATCAATGACATAAAGCGTCGCGGCCAGCACAACCCCCCACCCAAACCAGTAAATGCCACCATAGGCCAAAAAGACTAAAGTCAGTCCAAAATACTCAAAGATCAAGGCATTGCGTTCACCGAAATGGCCCACGGCGCGCCCCAAAAGTGGGGCCACTACAATATTGAGCAGAAGATTAACGAGATAAAGC
>WTIQ01000056.1 GCA_011525185.1 Paracoccaceae bacterium
GGGTTATATATATCGTCATAAACGCGGGCGGTTTCTCCTTTGCCAAAATCAGACAAGAAGTAATCGACTTCTCTGCCAATTTTTTCTGTTTCGACCCAACCCACCTTTTTCAGGCGATGAAGCGCGACCCGCACAGCTTCGGCTTTCACACCGACATGCGCCAAGATGATATTGACCGCCTTGCCTGACAATCGAAACCCGCAGGCAGGATCGAGATCCCCAAACAGGGACACAATCAGTGACCATGTTTTCAAATTCTCAATTTGAGATAACTCAGATAAAAGCGCCTGTGAGCCTCGCAAAGGTTTTCTTTCCCTCATGCTTATTCAAAGCATGAACCTATAGGGGAATTCACATTTTCGCCAGAGCTAACTACGCTCTGCGCTCCGTACACTCAAATAGCGTTCATTGTCAAAAGCTCGTATTCTGCGACCAGCTCATCATCTTGATTGCTCAGGCTAACGTGCCAACGCACTTCACCATAATCGTCATTGCGGGGAGTTCTGTGTTTAACTGTGAGACGTACTTTGATGCTGTCACCTGCTTGAACAGGCTTCATGAACCGCAAATTATCGAGGCCCGTATTGGCCAGAACTGGCCCTTCATCGGGCTGCACAAAGAGACCCGCGGCAAAGCTCAGTAAAAGATACCCATGCGCAACCCGACCTGGGAAGAAAGGGTTTCGTTTTGCAGCTGCCTCATCCATATGCGCATAAAAGGTATCCCCCGTGAAATGGGCGAAATGTTCAATATCATCCATTGTGACACTACGTGAGGCGGTATTGAGCGTTTCGCCGATCTCTAATTCGCCAAATTTTCGGGTGAACGGATGGTCTTTCTTTTCGATCTCCGTGGCACCTGGTACCCACTTTTGACTAATCTGCGTGAGGATTTCAGGACTGCCCTGAATGGCTGTGCGCTGCATATAGTGCATAACACCGCGAATCCCGCCCATTTCTTCGCCTCCGCCTGCGCGTCCTGGGCCGCCATGTACCATATGAGGAAGAGGAGAACCGTGGCCTGTGCTTTCCCCCATTGAGGCGCGATTGTTGAAATAGAGGCGCCCATGATAAGCACCTGAGCGAAGAGCAATATCACGCGCCACAGTACCATCATTTGTAATAACCGAAGCGACCAGACTGCCTTTTCCACGATTCACAAGCTCGACCGCGTGGTCCAGATCACGATAGGCCATTAGGGTAGAGACGGGGCCGAAGACTTCCACATTATGCACATGTTGCGCCGTATCAGGAGAGGCGCAATGAAACAATGTTGGCGCAACAAAGGCCCCGTTTTGTGCCTCTTGACCATGAATGCTCACGTCCGCGACGCCACCGCAAACCACCTCGGCATCCTGCGCAATCAGTGCTGATTTTTCTATCACATCTTGCCGTTGGGCGGCAGAGACAAGCGCCCCCATATGCGTTTCACTCGAGCGTGGGTCGCCAATGACCGTCTTTGCCAGTTTTGCGGAAATTTTCTCTTTGATCGGATCAATTAAAGCTTCGGGAACAAAGATGCGGCGAATGGCCGTACATTTTTGTCCTGCTTTGGCGGTCATTTCCCGTGTGACCTCTTTGACAAAAAGATCAAATTCAGGCGTTTCAACTGTCACATCTGGTCCGAGAAGAGAGGCGTTTAGGCTGTCTTGTTCGGCAATAAATCGTGTGGCGTTTTGCAATATATTTGGATTAGAGCGCAGTTTTAATGCGGTTTGCGCCGAACCCGTGAAGCTCACCACATCTTGAGAGGTGAGAAGGTCAAGCAAATCCCCAACGCTACCCGACACAAGCTGCAGGGCCCCTTTGGGGAGAATGTCACTTTGGATAATAAGACGCACGCAGGCTTCGGTCACGTAGCTCGTTGCAGTGGCCGGTTTCACAATCGCAGGCACCCCTGCAAGGAGTGAGGGGGCCAGCTTTTCCAACATCCCCCAAACAGGGAAGTTAAATGCATTGATATGGAGTGCGACACCATCAAGCGAGGTGCAAATATGTTGTCCCAAAAAAGTGCCATTTTTCGACAGACGTTCGACGTTGCCATCAATATAGATCTGAGCATCGGGCATCTCTCTGCGTCCCATTGAGGAAAAGGCAAAGAGCGTTCCAATACCACCATCAATATCAATCAAATGATCTCTCTGTGTGGCGCCTGTCGAAAAGGATATATCATAGAGAGACTGTTTATGCTCTGAGAGGTAAAGCGCGAGTGCTTTTAACATGCGGGCACGTTCATGAAAGGTATAGGGTCTAAGACCTGCTCCTCCAGTGTCACGCGCATAATCAAGCATGCTAGCCATATCGAGAGAGGCATTTCCCGCGCGTGCGATCCTCTCGCCCGTGACAGCCGAATAGATTGGTCTTGCACTGTCATCACACCCGATCCACTGACCCGCGGCAAAGCTTTTAATATCTGCGATTGTCATGTTTGATCCCTATCTCGTTCGCGCATGATTACGGAATTTCTCCGCATCAAAATTGTATAATTGACCAATCGGTCGGTTTATAATAACTGTGTAACGAGCGATATTGATGGAATCAAGCCCTGAGTGAGGGGGTGGGTGATCAATTCTTAGACTGCAAACAGGGAGAAGAATGGGTATCTCAACATGACGCCAAAAGAACGCGCCAAAAAAGCCGCGGCCATAATGTGGGAAAATGACCGAGCCAGCCCTTGGATCGGCATGCGGCTTGATACTATCGATGAGGGCCGCTCGAAGATGTCGCTTGTTGTGCAGGATCATCACGTCAACGGCCATGATATTTGTCACGGCGGGATCATATTTACTTTGGCAGACAGTGCCTTTGCATTTGCTTGTAACAGCCGAAATCAAAACACTGTCGCACAGCATAATTCCATCACCTATATTTCACCCGGTAAATTAGGTGACACGCTCACAGCTGATGCCAAAGAAGTAAGCCTAAGCGGTCGAAGCGGTATATATGACGTCACCGTGACCAATCAAAACAATGACGTCATTGCAGAATTTAGGGGCTGTTCGCGGGCCATTCGCGGGCAACTTTTTGAAGAATAAGGACAGGGATAAAAATATGAGAGACCTTACACCAGATAGAACCACATTAGACCCTATTGAAATTGCATCGCGCGATGAAATTCAGGCGCTGCAATTGGAGCGAATGAAGTGGTCCTTGAACCATGCCTATAGCAATGTTGATATGTACCGCAGGCGATTTGATGAGGCAGGTGTGCATCCTGATGATCTTAAATCTCTCTCCGATTTATCCAAATTTCCCTTTACCTACAAAACAGACCTGCGCGATCATTACCCTTTCGGGCTTTTTGCGGTGCCACAGGACCAAATCCTGAGGGTTCATGCCTCCTCTGGCACAACAGGAAAGCCAACCGTTGTTGGATACACGAAAAACGACATTGATATGTGGGCGAATATGGTGGCTCGTTCCATGCGGGCCAGTGGGACGAAGCCTGGGGATTTGGTTAATATTGTTTATGGGTATGGCCTATTTACAGGCGGACTAGGGGCGCATTACGGGGCCGAGCGTTTGGGCTGTACGGTGGTTCCTGTGTCAGGTGGAATGACCGAGCGTCAGGTGACCTTGATCCAAGATTTTAAGCCTTCTACCATTATGGTCACTCCCTCCTACATGCTTAATATTCTTGAACAGTTTAACAGCATGGGCATCGATCCGCGCGATACCTCTCTCAATGTAGGTATTTTTGGCGCGGAACCATGGACAAATGCCATGCGGCAAGAGGTTGAATCTGCCTTTGATATGCATGCCGTTGATATCTATGGCTTATCCGAGATCCTTGGCCCGGGAGTTGCAAATGAATGCGTTGAGTCCAAGGACGGGTTACACATTTGGGAAGATCATTTTTATCCTGAAGTCATCAACCCAGAAACTGGAGAAGTTGTTGCAGATGGCGAAATGGGTGAGTTGGTGTTTACGACCCTCACAAAGGAGGGTCTGCCCATGATCCGCTATCGGACCCGCGATCTCACACGACTTTTGCCTGGTACCGCACGATCCATGCGACGTATGGAAAAGATTACCGGTCGCTCAGACGATATGATTATCCTACGCGGCGTTAATGTCTTTCCAAGCCAAGTCGAAGAACTCGTTTTAGATATCAAGGAACTGGCACCTTATTTCCAGATTGAGCTTAGCAAAGAGGGTGCCATGGACAAGATGACCGTTTTTGCCGAGCCAACCCCAGAGCAAGCGAGTGCCGCATCTGAGTTGGGCAACCTACTGCGCAAACGGATCAAAGATACCATTGGCGTCAGTGCCACCATCAGTGTGGGCGCACCTGGAAGCGTTGAACGCTCCCAAGGCAAGGCGCGTCGCGTGATCGACCTTCGGTCCAAAGGGTAGGGCATTGGCGCGAAGTATTGCAAAAGATCATGATCAAAAGCGGTTAAACATCCTAACCGCGGCCGCCGATGTCTTTGCACAAGAAGGCATCGCGCGCGCCTCTATGGCGGAAGTTGCAAAACGCTGCGGAATATCCAAAGCGAATATCTATCATTATTATGCAAGCAAAGACGCGCTCTTGTTTGATATCTTGGACAGTTATCTCTCTAAGCTGCGCGATCGCATTGTGGACTTGCCCCTTCAAGAGCTATCGTCCGAGCAAAAACTCCACAGGATTTTGCAAGAATTTCTATTTGCCTATGAAGGAATGGACAGCGAACATAAAATCCAAACCGAAGGTCTCCCGCTTTTGGATACCGAGGCACAAACGATCCTCAAAAACTACCAACGAGAGATGGTTTCGCTTGTTGAGACCGTACTTGCGGATTTACTCCCTCCCAATGGGGCGAAAAATAACGCGCAATTGCGCGACATTACGATGTCTGTCTTTGGGATGCTGAATTGGTTTTATGTCTGGAACAGCAAGGCAGATCAAAGTGTGCGTGAACGCTATGCGCATACGATTGCAGAACTGACATTAAATGGCGTCAAAGCATTTGAAATGAAACCTGAGACCTAAAGACCGTCGCAACTTAACCCGAGTTATGGACAACGTAGAGGTAAACACTGCTTTCAAAAGGCCTCTGCATAACGCTGCTCCAATTTAGAAATAAGGCCCAAGCCTGCGGCGGGGGCAGGCAGGCGCGGGCCGGTGGCGCCACTGGGAGCGGTGTTTTGGCTGTTTTTTATTATGCAACGGTCTTTGAAATGCTCTGCATTTCGGGGTTATAAGAGACGTCCAGCATTTCCTTATCCATGACTTTGGTTCAATAGATATACTGTAATGCAGAGGCCTCAAAAATGCTTTAGTGGCCTGCTTGGTCGTAATCCCAAACGATTTTTTCGCTAACTGGATAACTCTGACAGGTCAGGACGTAGCCCGCCTCGACTTCGTAATCTTCCAGTGCGTGGTTTGTTACCATTTCCACCTCACCCTCTATGATCTTTGCCTTGCACGTCGAGCAAACGCCGGCGCAGCAGGCATAGGGGGCATCAATGTTTTGGTCCAGCGCGGCTTGCAAAAGACTGGTCTCTGGTTCAATGGTCAGCGAACGGCTCTCGCCCCCCAAAGTGACTCGCCCCGAAATACCTTTATCTGTCACTGAAAGGCTGGCCGCTTTTTTCTTGGCACGACCCGGCTGACCGCTTGCAAAGAGTTCAAACCGAATTTGCTCTTTTGTCAGCCCATGATCCTTTAAAGCCTCTGATATTGCGAGCATCATGGGCTCTGGACCGCAAATAAAGGCCATGTCAATCTGTTTTATATTGATCAATGTTTGAAAGAGCGCTGTACATTTATCTCCATCGACCCGACCATGGAAAAGATCAATATCTTGGCTGTCATCTTCTAGGATATGGATCACGCTGAGCCGACCCAAGTACTGGTTTTTCAGATCGTCAAGCTCCTCTCGAAACATGATCGTATTGGGATTACGGTTTGCATAAACAAGGGTAAAGCGCGCTTTGGGCGACCCCCGTAATCCTGTTTTCAAAATCGACAGGATAGGCGTGATACCTGAGCCGCCTGCAAAGGCCAAATAATGGGGGCAATCTTGCTGCGCTTTTGCATAAAAATTACCCATGGGAGGAAGGGCGTGAAGCGTATCGCCGATCTGTAGTTCAGTATTCGCCCAAGTTGAAAAGGCACCTCCCGAAACTCGTTTGATGCCAACTTGCAACACACCCTCCTCGCGGCCTGCGCAAATCGAATAGGATCGACGAAGCTCCTGACCATCGAAGTCCCGACGAAATGTCAGATATTGTCCTTCTGTAAAGGAAAAATCAGCCTCAGGAGGTGGTGTTAATGTCACCTCCACTGCATCGCGGATTGTTTTGCGAACGGCAGTTACCTTTAAGGGGACAAATTGATTCATATCAGGAGCCCTTCTCTGACTTAGAAATGACGAAACAGTTTTGAAATGATGCGCCAGGTCCCATCGTCGATTTGGATCATGTGGAAATGATTTTCAAATGACATTCCAAGTAGATTTTCTTCGGTGATCGTGCCCCAGGCAATTTTATCCGCGCTGCCTTCATTCAAAATTTCGGCACTGTAGTCAGGTGCGATTTCGTTCGCTTCGATGACACTTAAGAATAATTCAGAGCCACCAGAGATAAAGTCAGGCCCCATCCATCCAGTCATTTCAATTTTCTCATGAAAAATGTCCCCCAAGAGAGCAACGTTTCTGGTGCGCGTTCCTTCGATATAGATTCCAAAACGGTGCGGGGGGATTGTGTAGGTGTGTTCATTATTTTCTCTTTCATTTGTTAAATACATTTAAAATAGTCAAACGGTTCAAGGCAGTCTAGACATCTCCATTGCGCTTTGCATGGGGTTGAGCCGAATTGGCTTACTTTTTCTACGCGCTTTGAACGGCACAATGGGCAATGTGCGGGACCGCCTGCGGCCTGTGGCGGGGCAATTCCATATTCTTCCAATCGTTTTCGCCCCTTTTCGCTCAGCCAGTCGGTTGTCCAAGGTGGAGCAATTTGCGTTTTGATCTGTGGGTCAATAACGCCACGTTTGAGTAATTTGGTTTCAATATCAAGCGAGATCACACTCATGGCAGGGCAACCCGAATAGGTGGGCGTAACCGTCACGGTGACGCGCTCGTTTTCAATGTCCACAGCCCGAATGACACCAAGATCGACAACCGAAATCACGGGAATTTCAGGATCTGGAACCGTATCTAACCAGGCCCAAATATCGTTTGTGTCAAAAGGCATTGTCATTTACCATGTTGCTCCTGGGTAAGAGCGTTGCAAGACCTGCATTGTTGCCAGCATGTGGCCCAAATGCTCGGTATGACGTTGTCCTGTGCGGCCACCAGAATGGGCAAAGCGATCCTCAGATAGCGTCAGGTAAGCAGCCTCAAATGTCTCTTTTAGCGTCGCATCCCATGTCTGACGTATTTCAGAGGGCCGTGGCGCAATATGTTTCTTGGCCATTGCAATATCGATCTCGTCATCGCGAAAGACTTCCCCTGCATAGGGCCAAAGGCGGTCCAATGCTTCTTGCATGCGCGCATTGCTTTCTTTTGTTCCATCGCCCAAGGCAATGACCGTGTCCCGCGATCTCTCCAGATGATAAAGCGCTTCTTGTAATGATTTGCTTGCAATATCCGCGATGTGTTGATCGCTTGAAGATTTCAGTGCCGTGAGCCAAGGCACTTGGAAGGCATCAAAGAGAAACTGACGCATCAAGGTTTGGCCAAAGTCTTTATTTGGTAATTCCACGAGAAGCATATTTCGAAAATCATATGCGTCCCGCAAAAAGGCGAGGTCATCCGCGCTGCGTCCTTTCCCCTCAACCTCAGCGGCATACTCCAGCCAAAGGCGTGTTTGACCGATCAAATCAAGGGCCGTGTTGGCCAGCGCGATATCCTCTTCTAGGGCGGGCGCTACCCCGCACCATTCTGAAACGCGGTGTCCGAGTACAAGCGAATTATCCCCCTGACGGAGCAAAAATTCAAACAAAGCCTCAGTCATTACATATTCCCCGCTTCGTCGGGGAGATCATAAAACGTTGGATGGCGATATATTTTATCGCGGGAAGGGTCAAAGAGGGGCCCCTTGTCAGATGGGCTAGAGGCCGCGATATCCGAGGCTCTTACGACCCAAATACTCACGCCCTCATTGCGCCGTGTGTAAACATCACGCGCGTTCTTAATCGCATGCTCGCTATCTGCCGCATGGAGCGAGCCGACGTGACGATGGCTCATCCCATGTTGACCTCGGATAAAGATTTCCCAGAGGGGCCATTCGTCCTGACCAGAGGTGTTATGAGCATTTTCGGTGCTATCAGTCTTTTTTGACATGAGAAACGCCTTCCTAATCCGTGGGCTATAATAGCGGCTATGAGTAGTGTCGTGCTTTATTCTGCTGCAGCTTTACGGGCCTGTGACTTACGCGCATGGGCAAGCATGCCCTCGCGCACCCAAGCGCCGTCATCCCATGCCATTTTACGCGCTTCTAGACGCTCCGTATTACAAGGGCCGTTGCCAGAGATGACGTCAAAAAATTCATTCCAATCCGGCTCAGAATAATCGTAATGGCCAGTGTCTTCATTCCAAGTCAGATGCTCATCTGGAACGGTGAGCCCAAGAAATTCGGCTTGCGGAACAGTTTCATCAACGAATTTCTGGCGCAGCTCATCATTGGTATTCATTTTGATTTTCCACGCCATCGACTGGGCAGAATGCACGCTGTCTTTGTCTGAGGGACCAAACATCATCAGCGCAGGATACCAAAATCGGTTTAAGGCATCTTGTGCCATGCGCTTTTGATCCTCAGTTCCATTGGCCATGGTGAGCATGATTTGAAAGCCTTGGCGCTGATGGAAGCTTTCTTCTTTGCAAATCCGCACCATTGCCCGCGCATAGGGTCCATAAGAGGTCCGCTGTAGTGGCACTTGGTTCATAATTGCAGCGCCATCCACGAGCCAGCCAACAGCGCCCATATCGGCCCAAGTCAGCGTGGGGTAATTAAAGATAGAGGAATATTTCATTTTGCCCGTATGCAGCATCTCAAAGAGTTGATCCCTACTGACCCCCAAAGTTTCAGCCGCACAATAAAGATAGAGACCATGACCAGCTTCGTCTTGCACCTTGGCAAGGAGGTTTGCTTTGCGTTCCAAAGTCGGTGCGCGCGTGATCCAGTTGCCTTCGGGCAATTGGCCTACAATTTCAGAATGCGCATGTTGTCCAATTTGACGGATTAGGTTTTTGCGATAACCCTCTGGCATCCAATCCTTGGGCTCAATCTTTTCGCCTTGGTCGATCCGATCTTGAAAGGCACGTTCTTGAGGCGACATCTCCTCTCGTGACAGAAGCGCTTTTCCCGTTGATTTCACCATCTGTGCGTACATTTCGCGTTTCTCCTCTCCCTCAATCCCTGTTTATGTGCGTTCCAAAATCAAGGCGACGCCCTGACCCACACCCACACACATGGTGCAAAGCGCATAGCGCCCTCCCGTGCGACGCAATTGATAGGCAGCCGTCATCACAAGGCGCGTGCCAGACATCCCCAAAGGGTGACCCAAAGATATCGCCCCCCCGTTCGGGTTCACATGCGCTGCATCATCTGCAACCCCCAAAGCTCTGAGTGAGGCTAATCCCTGACTGGCAAAAGCTTCGTTAATTTCGATCACATCCATTTGATCAATTTTCAGGCCTGTTTTTTTCAACAGTTTCTCCGTTGCGGGTACAGGTCCGATGCCCATAACACGGGGCTCGACCCCTGCGGCAACCATGCCAACAACACGGGCCAATGGACAGTGTGCCTTGGCAATTTCTTCATTGGCAAGCAATATCGCAGCCGCCCCATCGTTGACCCCCGATGCATTGCCTGCTGTGACAGATTTATCTGGGCCATTGATCCCCTTCAACTTTGCTAATTTCTCGGTATCTGTTCCTGCGCGTGGATGTTCATCACGATCAAATACAATCGGATCGCCTTTGTGCTGGGGGATCGAAACAGGCATCAATTCGTCATTAAAATGACCCTTCTCTAACGCCTCTGCATAACGGGCTTGCGAACGGGCAGCAAAGGCATCCTGATCTTCGCGGCTGATTTGATAATCCTCTGCAACATTGTCTGCTGTCTCAGGCATCGAATCTGTTCCATAGTCCGCTTGCATCTTTTTGTTGATAAAGCGCCAGCCGATTGTGGTATCATAAACAGCATTTGATCTGCTAAAGGGGCTGCCCGCTTTGGGCATAACAAAAGGCGCGCGGCTCATGCTTTCGACGCCGCCCGCGATGACGGAATTATAGTCTCCTGCTTTGATGGCTCGCGCGGCCAGCCCAACAGCATCCATCCCAGAAGCGCAGAGACGATTAATCGTTGACCCAGGCACAGAGGTCGGTAGCCCCGCCAAAAGGGCGGCCATGCGTCCAACATTGCGATTGTCCTCACCCGCCTGATTGGCATCTCCGTAAATCACATCATCTACATTGGCCCAGTCAAAATCGGGGTGCCTGCGCATCAGCTCAGCAATAGGCAATGCCGCAAGATCATCTGTTCGGATACTCGATAATGAACCACCATATCGTCCAATAGGTGTTCTAACCGCATCAATAATATAGGCGCTCACGTTATCCTCGCATCCATTCTTTACATGTTACAAAAAAATACATAATATAAATTTTGTAACATGTAAACCTGGAAAGAGGCTCTACAGCCTGTTTCTCTCACTCAAGAGAATATAGAGCCCAAGGCTCGCCAGTACGCCCGCAAAAATACGGTCAAGAGAGCGCTTTGCAGAGATATATCTTTCCGCAAGAGCGCCACGACTTAGGCCAAACGCTAGGCTCGTGTAAAACGACACCTCCATAATAAAGTGAGTTCCAACAATTAGCGCATTTTCGAAATAACTCATGTCTTTTGGAAAGATAACGATGAGAACCGAGGATGCAAACAGGACCGATTTTGGGTTCACCGCGTTTGTGGCCATGCCAAGCGCAATGGGATGTTTAAAGAGCGCAGGACGCTCTGAAATATCTGAACCCGCGCTTTGCCACATCGTAAACGCGAAATAGAGCAAAAGCAGCGCACCTGCGATTTTTGCTGTCGAATAGATCACGGGAAAGACTTGAAAGAGCACGTCTAAACCGACGAGAGCCATCAATGTCCAAAAAGAGGCCACAAGGCCAAGGCCGATGCCCGTTTTTGCCCCAGTTACAAAGCCCTGCTCCAAAGCTTGTCGTGACACCATTAAGAGGGCGGGGCCGGGGCTCAGCATCGAGAGGAATAATACAAAATTAAATGCGAGGAAGTGCTCAAAGGTCATGTCTAACTCCAAAAATAATACACGTAATAGGTGAGTATCATTTTGAGCGAATGATATGTCTTTCGCAACTTTAGAACCATATAACGGACCTGTAGATCATAATTTCATCGCGTATTTGGTATGCGCCTTATTTTCAGGCAAAATAAACCTTATATCAGGTGCCACAGCTATCTTGACCAAAATCTAGAATAACGCCACGGTTTCCCATATGTTTCCTTTTCGAGATCATAACCCTTCGGAGCGTACGCCAATTGTCACCTACGCGCTCATTGCTATGAATTGCATTATCTTTCTGGGCTACTGGTCCGAGCTGGACAATAATACAGCGATTTATGCCTTTTATGATGCTTGGGCGATGACGCCGCGTGATATTAGTGCGGGTCTGAAATGGGAGACCTTTATCACCTCGGCCTTTTTGCATGGGGGGATTTGGCACCTTCTTGGCAATATGCTGTTTCTTTATATCTATGGGGACAACTTAGAAGATCAGATGGGGCCTGCGTGGTTCTTAATCTTTTACCTGACATGTGCCATCGCGGCCGGCATGGTCCAATGGCTCTCGGCCCCTTATTCACAAATACCCGTGATCGGAGCCTCTGGCGCAGTTGCGGGGGTGATGGGGGGGTATTTGCTGCTATTTCCCAAAGCGAAAGTGGATGTCCTCTTTATCTTCATCATCTTTTTTAGAATTTTCTCACTGCCTGCTTGGATTATTTTGGGGATTTGGATTGCGCTGCAATTTCTAAACGGATTTTCAACCCCCGCAGATGAGGCAGGGGTCGCCTATTGGGCGCATATCGGGGGATTTGTCGCGGGTCTGTTGCTCTGCTGGCCTCTGTTCAATCGGCTGGGAGGCCGCGCCTATTGGCAAACTCATCTTGGTCATCCACCCCATCCTGACAAGGTTTATACGATCGCACGCTCACGCGTTCCCAAGATCAAAAGGAGACGATCATGAAGGCCCGCTGTCACTGTGGAGCTGTGGTTTTGGAAGTCACTCTCTTGGATGGGTTAAAAACAGCAACGCGGTGCGATTGTAGTTTTTGCTCGCGCAGAGGCGCCGCTGCAGTGTCTGTCCCTATGGGAGAGTTGACGATCCTGAAGGGCGCAGAAAATTTGTCCCTTTATCAATGGGGGACAAAGACCGCAAAGCACTATTTCTGCAAGACTTGCGGGATTTATACTCATCATCAAAGGCGCTCAGACCCCAATGAATTTGGTGTCAATCTTGGCAATTTGGACGGTGTAAGTGTGCGTGAACTCGGAGATATTCCTTGGGTTGATGGCATCAACCATCCGTCAGACCAGAACTCCTAAAGATTTCTGCATATTAGAAAATAACCAAAACACCACGCTTAAAGGCGTCATAGGCCCGCGCAGGCCTAATTTCTTAAAGTGAACAGCGTTTTGCAGAGATCTTTCCTAAGCCCGTCGGATCACTTTTGCCAAGCTTTCAAACTGTGTAGAATTGGCACAGAGGACATCGCCTGTCTCTTCTGGTGTTGTCTGGGGCGTGACGCCTTCCACGATGGCCCCCGCCTCGCGGGCGATGATGAGACCTGCGGCGATATCCCAAAGCTTAAGGTTTCTTTCCCAAAATCCGTCATAGCGTCCACAGGCAACATAGGCCAAGTCAAGCGCGGCCGCACCCCAGCGTCTGACGCCTGCACAGGCTGGTAACAACTGGGCCAAATCTTTGAGTGTGTCAGGAAGGTCAGCCCGACCCGAAAAGGGAAGGCCAGTTGCATAGAGGCTTTCGGACATATGGCGACGATCTGAGACGCGGATGCGGCTGTCATTCATCCACGCTCCTGCCCCTTTTTCAGCGACAAACATTTCATCTTTGGCTGGATCATAGACAACGCCGCTTACAATTTTACCGCGATGTTCGAGCGCGATCGAAACCGCAAAATGGGGCAAGCCATGTAAAAAATTAGTTGTTCCATCCAAAGGATCAACCACCCAGCGGCGCGTCGGGTCTTCGCCAGCGACTTCGCTGCTCTCTTCGCCAAGCCAGCCATAGGTGGGCCGCGCCTCGGTGAGCATGTCTCGAATTATTTTTTCAGCAGCGATATCGGCACGAGAGACAAAGTCACCCGCTGATTTGGACGAAACTTGAAGGTTTTCGATCTCTCGAAAGTCTTTGACCAAAGAACGTGCAGCGGCGCGCGCGGCCTTCATCATAACATTTAGATTGGCGCTGCTTTGCATGTGTGAACCCTTTTAAAAACTCAGGCACGCTTTACGCCTCTAATTCTGAAATGCCAAGCGGTTCTGAAAAAAGGCCAGCCCTAAATGGTCTTGAACAGAGATTTGATCACAATCACGCCTGCAAGCGCTGACGTTCCAGTGAGCACGCCACCCCAAACGACATCCACCATGACCATTTGAATGGACCAACCTTTGAGTGTCGCAAAATTGGTAAATTCGTAGGTTCCATAAGCCAAGATACCGAGAATAAAGCCCGTTACGAAGGCCTGAAAGGTTTGGCCAGAGCTCAGCGCAGGGATTGAAGCAAACCAAAGCACGCCGCCAACATAAAAGAGGTAAAAGACAGCAGCTGCCCCCATTTTGGGGTCTTCATGCATAATGCCGCCGATGTTTGAGGAAAACAAAGGGTACATCACTTTTTTTAGCATTACGACATCCATCGCCAAAAACACGAGTGCCGTCACCACATAAAGTGCCACATAAAGCATTGCTCTAACTCCCTTTGCTAAGACTGATACGCCCAATTCTTATGACTGGATCAATCATAAAACCCGCTGCATCTTTATGCGGTGGCAGCGCCTCTCTTTTTGCGAGGGTTAGGCGCTGTCCAATTTTGCAAAATGCCAGTCCTTAATCTAATAAAAGTGCAGGTGTTTTTTGCAGAGATTTTCATCCAAACACCTGAACACAGCGTCAGAAAAAGGCGCATATACGCATTAATGAGAGTGCTTCTCTGCGGCCTTTTTCAAATCCACAGGAATATCAATTTCAACCTCTCCAGCCTTTTCAAACACAAGCGTCACACTGAGTGTATCGCCGTCTTCCCAAGGCTCTGTAAGACCCATAAACATGATGTGATTGCCACCACGTTTCATGTGCAACATGCCATCCTTGGGCAGTGCAAAACCCTCTTTAACGTGGATCATTTTCATCACGTTATCTGACGTCCTTTTGTGCGTGTGCAATTCAACCCGCACAGCGGCATCTGAGGCGACGTCAATCAGGCGGTCATCGGAGCCAGTTTGATTTTCGAGAGTTACAAAAGCAGCACCAGCCTTCGTCATTTTTCCACTCGACAGGGCAAATGCGTCTTTTACGGTGATCTCTCCTGCAATTCCAGCAGAGGCGGTTGCGGCGACTGCGCATAAAAATGCTGCCGCTTTGATAGTCATAGATGTCATAATTCGTACCTATCTAAGAGTTTAAGTTCATAAGATGAGTGCTACGACTATCGGGGGTCCCCGCGCGAGGGGCTTATTATCCCATTTTGCTCTGCCTATGTCTGCGCTCCAGAATTGCGCTTCGACATCGCTGTTTTGGTGAACAGGTTGCAGATGAGTTGGATTTGTTGGGGTAACAGCAAGACAAGGGATAAGACACGTGGGACAAGGGTCGCTCTGGGCGATTGGTTCACCATCAAGTCCCAATGAAACCATTGTGGTTTCGGTGCCTGAACAGATTTGAATGGAAATAACCGCCTTACCAAACACATGCGCGTGTGCCATGTGAGAGGACCAGAGAATATTTGATAAGGCCAGTATAAAAACCAAAAGCCGATGGGACAGACTTGTCCTACATCGGCTTTTATTATTGTGGTTTAGCATGCCAGTATACCAAAATCATGAGCGGAAGCACCGCTCAAAGGGTATTATGCGTTAGCGGCAACGGCTTTTGCAATTTCTTTTTTGACCTTCAAAGCGTTGGCCGAGAGTTCTGTGTCTTTCGCTTTGGCCAGAAAGGCGTCCAATCCACCGCGGTGATCAACAGATCGCAGCGCAGCTGCTGAGATACGAAACTTGATGCTCCGTCCAAGCGCTTCTGATTGTAGCGTTACATCGTTCAAGTTTGGCAAGAAGCGACGCTTGGTTTTATTGTTTGCATGGCTGACGTTGTTGCCAGTCATCGGACCTTTTCCAGTAAATTCACAACGGCGAGACATGTCACCAACCTCATCTTTTTCAAAAGCACGCGCTGTAACGGGTGCAAAATAAAAAGCGCCCCTATGGTTGGGCGCATTGACCTCAAGTGGCGCTATTACGCAATCTCGAAAGTCTCGTCAAGGAGCCAAGCGTGCTTTCATCCAATATCGGCGATTAGGTCTCTTGAGTGATCTCATTCAAAACCATGCCTGCCGCTTTTTCTGGCAAAATTGTGCCATTTATCACATCTTGACCAAGTTTTTTCATCAAAGCCTCAAGTTTTGGAGCATTCAGTTGGGCCAAGAGACCTTGCCTGACGTCTTCTTCAAACCAAAATTGTGCTTGTTCTCTCCTTGTGTGTGCAAAAAACCCGTGTTCTTTTCGCCAATCAATCAGATTTGTCATCGCTTCCCATGCATCCACTAATCCTGATTCTTGCACGGCAGATACCTTCAGAACCTTTGGATACTCATCTGGGTCCTGAGGACGCTTGCGCAACAAGCGAATAGCACCTGTAAAATCGGTACACGTTCGTGTTGCTGCTGCCACAAGGTCGCCATCGGCTTTGTTTACGAGGATCAAATCAGCCATTTCCATGATCCCGCGTTTGACCCCTTGCAATTCGTCGCCGCCAGCAGGGGCTAGCAAGAGAGCGAATAAATCGGAAATCTGAGCAACGATTGTTTCAGACTGACCCACACCGACCGTTTCGATCAGGATGACATCAAACCCAGCCGCATCACATATGTTTACGACTTCCCGTGTCCGACGTGCAATTCCGCCCAAGTGGGACTGACTGGGGGAGGGTCGAATAAACGCGTTTTTGTTGCGCGACAGGCGCTCCATCCGGGTCTTGTCGCCCAAGATGGATCCACCGGATCGTACTGAGCTGGGATCAACTGCGATGACAGCAACGCGCAAATCCAACGCGGTTAGATGCATGCCAAAGCTTTCAATAAACGTCGACTTACCAACTCCTGGGGTACCAGAGAGGCCGATCCGAATGGCATGTTTGGGGCTATGCCGTAAATGCTCGGACAGCTCTAGTGCTTGTTCGCGGTGATCCTCTCTGCTGCTTTCAACCAATGTTATGGCGCGGGACAAAGCACGGCGATCGCCTGCTACGATGCGATTGGCAAGAGTTTGCATATTCATCGTCAAACTAGGCATCTTTCTGCAGGTTTTCCTCCCAAACATTGACCCGAAGGCTATTTTGATGCCTTGGTTTGGTCGAATTTTTGGATAAAGGCAACCTTTTGCATATGTTTGATCGCGTACTCTCTTGTTTCCGTCTTTATGCTCTGTTTGGTTTTTTTGCGTTAGGCTTTTGTGGCGCGCAACTTAATGCAGAGAACCGTAACCACCAATTTAAGGTTTATGTAAACGGTCTGAAGGTCGGTGAGTTTGTTTATGCCGAGACGTTCACATCAAACGCATATGCAACACGGGGGATCATTCGATCGACGGGTCTTGCTGCGGTGATCACACAATACAAATTTGACGGCGAAGCGCATGGTCGAAGGTCGGGTAACACTTTTAGACCCACTCGATATCGGGAGCAGTCGGATACTGGGAATAGATCAAGCAATAAGGAAATGATTTACAAAAATGGGGTGCCTAAACTCACATCCAGTGATGCTGCCAAAGAGTATTGGCTAAAACCCTCGACTCAAAAGGGGACGATTGATCCAATGACTGCTTTGATGGTCCTTTTGTCGGAGCAACCCAAAACCAATCCCTGTGCCACAACAGTTGATGTGTTTGATGGGGCACGGCGGTTTTCCATCGCGCTTTCTGCGCCTAAGCTTGAGAAAGATGCTCTTATCTGCTCAGGTGTTTTTACCCGCGTTGGGGGATATTCGAAAAAAGAATGGTCAAAAGGGAAAGATTTTCCATTTACTATGCGCTACCGCGTGACACCCTCTGGCTATGAAGTTGAACGATTCGCGATCACCACTTTGCTCGGACGGGCAAGCTTTGTCAGACGATAGAGGCAAGTCGCGCGAACCCCTTCCAATTTTTGATGTCATTGCACCTCTTATTAAATCGCTGAGAGAGGCGTCTACTGTCATTCTCTGCGCGCCTCCTGGTGCTGGTAAAACAACTGTCATCCCAATTGAATTGCTAAAGTCAGAACTGTTCCACCATCGGATCTTGATGCTTGAACCAAGACGATTGGCTGCGCGGGCGGCGGCCGAGCAGATGGCAAAATTGTTAAACGAACCCATTGGACAGACCGTTGGCTATCGGATCAGAGGAGAGCAAAAAACGTCCTCAAAGACCCGCATCGAAGTTGTCACCGAAGGCATTTTGACCCGAATGTTGCAGGATGATCCTGAGCTTAGTGGCATTGATGTTGTCATATTTGACGAGTTTCATGAACGCTCTATCCATGCCGATTTGGGTCTGGCGCTTTGTTTAGAGGTGCAAGACGCGCTGCGTGAAGACTTGCGCCTCTTGGTAATGTCGGCAACGCTGGAGACAGACACTCTGTCTAGGTTTCTGAATGAGGCACCCGTTATAACCTCTCAGGGTCGAAGTTATGAGATCGAAACGCGGTGGCGCGATCGACCTTTGCCAAAGCACGTGTCTCTAGAACAAAGCGTGACTGAGCTGACGCTTCAAGCGCTTGAGCAGACTGAAGGGGGTGTTCTTGTTTTTTTACCAGGAGAGCGCGAAATTCGTCAGGTCGCAAAATTACTGACGCCTTCGCTGGGAAAAGAGGTCGCTGTTTTTCCGCTCTATGGCGCTTTGCCCTTCAAAGAACAGCAAAAGGCGATCCAACCCTATAAAGAGGGACGCAAAGTCGTGCTTGCCACGTCCATTGCGGAAACTTCGCTCACGATCCAAGACATCAGCGTGGTTGTGGACGGAGGAAAATCACGTCGGCCTGTGTTTGATTATGGATCGGGCATGACCCGTCTTGTCACCGAACAGGTAAGCCGACACGAAGCCACTCAACGACAGGGACGCGCCGGCCGAGTGCGCGCTGGTATCTGTTATAAGAATTGGTCAAAGGCTGAAGAGGGTGCACGCCCCCTCTCTGCCCCCGCTGAAATTGAAAGCGCGGATCTAACCCAATTCGCTCTTGAGCTTGCCAAATGGGGCGCCAAACCCGAAGATTTGCGGTTTTTAACCCCTCCCAAGGCATCCCTTTACGCTCAGGCCCTTGCTATTCTAAAACAGCTTGGGGCGCTTGATAGGTCGGGTAAATTGACCGCTCATGGGCAAAAAGTAAGCTCGCTCCCTGTGCATCCCCGTCTTGCGCATATGCTCGCACTCGCGGGTCATAAGGCCGTTGACAGCGCTGCTATCCTGCAATCTCAGGATCCTTTCAAACAAAATGCGCAAGCAGATTTCATGTTGCGGCTTGCCGTTGTTCAAGACACGGCTGCCTTTAATGCGCGTTATGGGTTGAGCTATGATCGCGGCGTGCTCGCCGCAATTCGCCAAGAGGCAAAGCGCCTAAAATCAAGAGTTGAACACAAAGCCTCTGAGCTTTCAGCAGCGCAATGCCTTGCCTTGGCCTACCCAGATCGCATTGCGCAACGCCGAAACGGCAGTGCCCAGCGCTATGTTCTTTCAGGCGGCTCTGGTGCATATTTGGCATCAGATGAGGACTTAGGTGAACCTCCCTTTCTGGTGATCCCAAAGAGCACAGATGGCGGTAAAGAGGCGCGTATTAGGCTCGCAGTTGCGATCACTCGCGCAGAGATTATCGACATATTTGAACATCAGATTGAATATGAAACCACATGCGAGTGGTCCGAGCGTCAGCAGAAGGTCATTGCCGAACAGAGGGAGCAACTTGGCGCTCTACGCTTGGCCAAGACCAAATGGAAAGAGGCCCCCAAAGAGGCCCTCGCACGTGCCATGCTAGAGGGCGTGCGCAAGCATGGCTTATTTCTATCCGCGCGTGAGCATCTCTTTCTCGCGCGGCTTCAGGCGGCTGGAGCACCCTATTCCCAATACACAGAAGCCTATCTTGAGGTGCATTTAGAGGACTGGTTGCTTGCCTCTCTTGACGGTATTGTAACGCTTAAACAGTATAAAGAGCTCGATAAACTGCCCGCTTTGCAAAGCCTGTTTGATTGGGCTGCGCAACAGCGCCTGAATGAGAGTGCACCAGAGCATTTCCTCGCCCCCTCGGGGCGGCGCATATTAATTGACTATAGCAAAGAGCAACCTGAAATTTCACTCAAATTGCAAGAGATGTTTGGTCAAACGAGCCATCCTAAAATTGGCCAGACCGCTTTGCGCGTTACGCTCCTATCGCCCGCAGGGCGTCCTTTGCAAACCACAACGGATATCGCTGGGTTTTGGAAAACCAGTTATTTTGATGTCCGAAAAGACATGCGGGGCCGTTATCCTAAACATAATTGGCCTGAAAACCCACTGGACTACAGACCGAGCTTTAAATCGATTAAATCCAAGAAAAACAAAATTTAGTTGATTTTTAACGATTTTTTACAATATGCTGTGGGCAGAGAGCAGGAAAAATGAAAAAACGAAAGAAAAAACAAGCCGCCGCTTTGTGTTTTGTCAAAGAAGGCGGAAAGAAGAAAGTTGTTTTGGTGACGTCTCGTGAAAACAAGCGATGGATCTTACCCAAAGGCTGGATTGAAGACGACCTTAGCGGAGCAGAGGCCGCGGTTATAGAGGCCTATGAGGAGGCAGGCGTCGTCACCCGCAAAAAGGAAATCAAAAAGATTGGAAAATACAAATACAAAAAACGCTTATCGAAAAAGCGTGAAATTCCGCTCAATGTAAGCGTCTATAGTATGCCTGTTGAGCGATTGAAAACCTCCTTTAAGGAGCGTCATCAACGCAAGCGAAAGTTGGTAGAGGTCAAAGAAGCCATCAAAATGGTGAATGAGGAAAGTCTGAAAGAGCTCTTGCTCTCCGTTGTATAATGAAGATTTCTGCATATTAGAAAAATCGCCAAAACACCGCACTTAACTACGCCACCGGCCCGCGCCTGCCTGCCCCATCGGCAGGCGCGTTCACTGTATCAACTTATTGAAATATATGGGCATTGCGGGGGCTCTTCAAAGACTTCGTCATTGCATCCGCGCGCCTACCCAGGCAGGCGCGGCCCTCATTTCTAAATGGGAGCAATGTTATGCAGAGGTCTTTGATTCAAGCCAAAGGGATCATCCTCATAGATGACTTGATCCAGATAGAGGCCCTCAGGTGGGCAAACAGGGCCACAGGCCGAGCGATCGCAGGCTTGCAAGGCATCGCGCAGATCATGTGGCGTCCACCGCCCTGCGCCAACCCGTTCAAGTGATCCAACAAAGCTTCTGACTTGGTTGTGAAGAAAGCTTCGCGCTTTCACATAGAACCGAAATTCAATTCCGCTCCAGCCCTCGATACATTCGATATCCAAGCGCCGCAGGGTTTTTACGGGATTTTGCGCTTGGCACATTGAAGAGCGAAATGTCGTAAAGTCATGAGTTCCGATCAAATAAGACGCCGCCTCTTGCATGGCCTCTAAATCAAGGGAATGCCCAATTTGCCAAACAAGGCCTTTGTCATGGGTTGCGGGAGCGCGTCTTACGAGAAGACGAAACAGATAATGCCGCTCGCGTGCAGAAAAGCGTGCGTGCCAATCCTCAGCGACTTCGGCACAGTTCACAATCGCGATAGGCAGGGGTTTAAGATGGTGGTTGAGCGCTTCAATCAAACGAAACGCGTCCCATGTTTTCTCCATGTCGCAATGCGCCACTTGTCCGCGCGCGTGAACACCCGTATCAGTACGGCCCGCCGCGGCGATGCGATGCTCTCTCTTTTCCAGTTGAGCCAGAGCGTCTTCGATTGCTTGCTGAACCGAAGGTTGATCGCTTTGTCTTTGCCAACCTGAAAAAGGGGCACCATTATATTCGATTTTAAGCGCGTATCTAGGCATACGGGGCAGGTAAATGAAATTTACCACTAATGAAAGAGTGCTCTGAAAGATCGCTTTATAACCTAGTAAGGACTGACGTTAAGACTTATCTATCGCACAGGGATGCTGGAGGATTTCAAACGCGTGGCTGGATTTATTCAAAACACTTTCACGACACCATTTAGTGATTTGGCGCATATTCCGCGCATGATGGGCTACGGGTCTTCAGTGCGCCTTGGCATCACGGGCCTAGCGCGATCTGGGAAAACTGTCTTTATCACGTCACTCGTTGCAAATATGCTGGCAGGCCAACGCATGTCGCATCTGCGTGCACAGGCACAAAACCGTGTCCAAAGCGTGTTTTTGCAGCCTCAACCTGATGATACCGTGCCACGCTTCGCCTATGAAGAAAACTTGGATATTTTAAACGCGAGCCCATCACAGTGGCCCAGCAGCACGCGTGCGATGAGCCAATTGCGGCTGTCGCTCAGACTTCACCCCACATCGATGTTCTCAGGTGTTTTAGGAGATCGAATAAAGCATATCGATCTGGTTGATTATCCAGGAGAGTGGATTTTGGACCTAGGCCTTTTGGAAAAGACCTACAAAGATTGGTGTTACAGCGTTCTGCAAAAGATGGAAAAACGCGCATATGCAAAGG
>WTIQ01000267.1:0-4120 GCA_011525185.1 Paracoccaceae bacterium
GTTTTGGTGCGCGACGAGGCGATGCTGGGAACAGGTCAATTGCCTAAATTCGCGGAAGACAGTTATCAAACAACCAACGGCTGGTGGATGATCCCAACCGTTGAGCTCACACTCACCAACACCGTCGGCGCTCAAACCCTAGAGGAAAGTGCACTGCCTATTCGTCTGACATCGCATTCGCTTTGCTTTCGTTCTGAAGCGGGATCAGCGGGACGGGACACCGCAGGCATGTTACGCCAGCATCAGTTTGAAAAAGTGGAGATGGTCTCAATCACGACGCCTGAGACATCACTTGCAGAGCATGATCGCATGACAAATTGTGCAAAAGCTATTTTGGAAAAACTGGAGCTGCCCTATCGGATCGTGGTTCTGTGTACTGGCGATATGGGCTTTGGTGCGCGTAAGACCCATGATCTTGAGGTCTGGCTTCCCGGTCAAAATACCTATCGTGAGATTAGCTCGGTCTCTGTCTGCGGCGATTTTCAGGCGCGTCGCATGAACGCCCGATACAAACCCGTGTCAGGAGGTAAACCCGAGTTCGTGCATACCTTAAACGGATCGGGTCTTGCGGTGGGCCGCACGCTCATTGCCGTTTTGGAGAATGGACAGCAAGCAGATGGGTCCGTAGAGTTGCCAAAGGTCTTGCATGCCTATCTTGGTGGAAAAACCACACTCTTGGCCGATGGATCTCTGGCTTAGGTCGCTTAAGTCCCTTTTCGAACCGAAAATACGGAATATGGATGCCTTCGATCGCGCGATGAAAGTTGCCTATAATATGCCGATACGACTGGGCATGGCACCAGAGCATGCGGCTACTCCGCGGGCTGCGCCCCAGGACCTGGCAACGTTGCAGGCTTACCAGAGGCAGTTTCATCGTCCAACGGCTCTTGGTCTTCGGGTTTAGGCTCCTCTAGGCGCATGCTTTCTTGTTTTTCAGGCGCAGGGAGTGCATCTTCAGGAGGTGGTAGCGCCTCGTGCTTAGGATCAGTCTCTATTTGGCGAAGTTCGTCTTCGTCCCAAATAATATTGGGCTGCTTTACTTTCTTAAATGACCGCGACAGGGCCCAATCTTGAGCAATTTTCGCACTGCGCGGTGCGCCTAGAACGAGCAGGGCTTTTGCAAGCCAAACGGCATAGGTCACGATCCACACGCGCATCGCCAAAAGAGCTGGGGTAAAGATCAACGTGAGTACCGTTGCAGTGCCAAGACCAAAGACAACCGCTGTGGCCAATTGCTTCCACCACAGGGCTGTGGGACTGTCGACGGTGTAGCCGCCTCCAAAGAAATCGAGACTAAGGCCAAACATCATTGGGGTTAGCCCTGCCATCGTTGTGATGGTGGTCAGCAACACGGGGCGTATGCGTTGTTCTGCGGTGCGAATGATCGCTTCAATTTTGGGCATTGTACGGGCGAATTCTTGATAGGTATCAATCAAGACAATGTTGTTGTTCACCACAATTCCCGCAAGCGCAACGATCCCCACACCAGTCATGATCACAGAAAAGGTCTGTTGCATCACAAGCATCCCCAGCAGAACGCCAACGGTTGAAAAGACCACCGCAACAAGAACAATGATCGCATTATAGAGGCTGTTGAACTGCGCCAACAAAATGATGAACATAAGTCCAAGAGCTGCAATCATGGCCTGCATCAAAAAGGCTTGGCTTTCTTCTTGGTCTTGCTGATCACCTGTCCATTCCCATCCGATGCCCTTTGGCAAGGGGTTTTGTTCAAGATACTCGGTCAAATACGCGATACGCTCATTGGCATTGATCGTGATTTCTTGTTCGCTTCCGTCCTCATTTGTGATCATGCGGGTCAGACCACTCTCAACTCCTGCTTTGATGTCAAAGACCCGTTTCTGCTCTGAACGGCTTATTTGTGCAAGCTTCGCAACAGGTTTGCGTGTGATGAAATTGGACAGTGGCACAAGACCATCCGATGTCCGCACTTTCAGCGAATCTAAAGTACTTAGAAAGCGATCACTTTCTGGAAGGCGGACGCGAATTTCAATTTCTTCATCGCTTGTGGGCACACGCATAGTGTCCAAAAGGATACCCCGCGTGACTAGTTGCACCATCGCACCAACGGTGGCCACATCAGCGCCAAAACGTCCCGCTTTTTCAACATCGACATCAATTTGCCAATCGATCCCCGGGAGGGGGCGACTGTCTTCAATTTGCGTTAGCCCTTCTGTTGTTTCAAAGAGCTCACGGATGCGGGCTGTACTTTCAAGCAGTACATCCCAATCCTCTCCACTGAGCCTTAGATGGACTGGCTTGCCGCTTCCCGGGCCACGGCTTAGTTCCAAAATCTCTGTCTCAAAGCCATAAAGCCCTTTCAGATCTTCGGTCAATTCTGCAATGACGACATCGCCATCGAGATCAGCGCGCCCGATACGCTGCTCCCAAGGAATGGTCTCTAATTGAATTTGACCGATTGTGTCTTCGGGGGGAGATGCACCTGCTGTGTTTGAATTGAGACCGCCCTCGCCCGCAAATGCAAACACACTGGCTACACCTGGATGCGCCAAAACGATCGCTTCAGCCTCTTTTACGATCGCATCTTTTTCTTCCAAAGACAGGTTGCCCCGTGCCTTTACATACACAATGGCTTGCTCAGGTTCTGTTTCGACAAAGTAATCAACGCCAAGGCTATTTGCGCTGTAATAATCCAAGGTGGATTTTGCGAAAAACAAAACTGCGAGCAGCGCGACAATGGGCATAACTGGATTGCCAACAATGAACTGTACCGCATAGCCAAAAGGCGTCCGACGCTGTCCCGTTTCAACGCGACGTCGCTTACGGCGCAGTTTTACAGACCCAAAAACAATGGACCCTGCAAAGGTCGCGACAATAAAAATGATTACCCCCAAGAGAGACCCAATGGCCGAAAATGCTCTTGCCTCTTGTCCGAGCAAATAGGTTGGGCTGAGGATTTGCATCGCCCCTGTGAACATGACCAAAAGAACAACAGGCACAAGAGCCACACGAGCAATCCACGGAAGAGCAGATTTTAACGCCTCAGAGCCATCCTCAAAAAAGCGACTTATACGTCCTGAAATCCCCCCTAAAACTGGAAGATAAATTAAGGCAACTACGAGTGAGGCAGAGAGTACAAAAATCAACGTGATTGGCAACATGCTCATAAATTGACCAGCAACGCCCGGCCAAAACAGCATCGGTAAAAACGCACAAAGAGTGGTCCCGGTGGAGGAGACCACTGGCCAAAACATGCGTTTTGCCGCGGCAGAATAGGCACGCATTGGGCCATCGCCTTGGGCAATTCGTCGGTCTGCATATTCGACGACCACAATCGCCCCATCCACCAACATACCGACGGCCAGAATGAGTCCAAACATCACCATGTTTGAAATCGCAACCCCCATGATCGCCAAAAACACAAAACAGAGTAGAAAGGATGCAGGCACAGCAAAACCGACCAAGAGAGCCGCCCGGGTTCCAAGCGCAGCAAGAACGACCATCATCACGAGCGCAACAGCAGTTAAAACCGATCCTTCCAACTGAGACACCATGCTCTGGACCTGACGAGACTGATCGTTTGAGCTTCCAACTCTGACCGTCGCCCTAAGGTCTTCAGGCCAGCTATTCTGCTCGCTTGCAATCAGGGCGTTAATCGACTCAACTGTTTGGATTAGGTTAAAACCTTTGCGTTTAACGACTTGAAGCGCAACCGTAGGCTCTCCGTTAAAACGCGCATAGCCCAAGCGATCTTCAAAGGTCAGTCGGATTTCAGCGAGATCACCTAATGAAATCACGCGGTCTCCATTTGTTTTGACAGGCAGCTCATAAATATCGCTTACATCATCAAAGCTTGACGGAATTTTGACGGCGAAAGACCCTTGAGCGCTCTCCACTTCCCCCGCAGCAATCAACTGATTGTTATTGCGCACCACAGAAATCAGCTCAGCCGCGGTGATGTTATAAGCCTCAAGACGCAAGGGATCGATGGCCACTTCCACCATCTCTTTGCGATTTCCTGCAAGGCCCGCTTCAAGCACCGCATCTATATTCTCAATCTTGACCTGCAAGTCTTCGGCGATACGCGTCATCGTCCGCTCGGGCACATTGCCCGTTAAATTCACTATGACAATGGGAA
>WTIQ01000267.1:4130-5751 GCA_011525185.1 Paracoccaceae bacterium
CAATGGGAAACTGGGAAAAGCTAAACTCGTTGATTGTGTATTTGTCAGCCCCTTCTGGAAACTCAGCCTCAGCTTTGTTCATGGCGTCACGCACATCGGCTAATGTTTTGCCTTTATCCCAACCAAAATCAAACTCCACAGCCACGCCCGCGTAATTTTCGGCGGCCGTTGAATTCATTTTTTTGATGCCATCTAAATCAGACAGCTGGTTTTCTATCGGCAAAACAAGGAGTTTCTCGCTATCTTCAGCTGAAATGCCTTGGAACACAGTAGAGATAAAGAGAGCGGGCACTTCGATATCAGGCTCGCCCTCTTTGGGAAGCCCCGTATAGGCGACAATACCCGCAGTCAGGGACAGAACGATAATCGCACCGATCATCCGCGCTCGGGAGGCGGCCCAGTCGATCACCCCATTCATTGCGTGAGTTCCTCATAAATCGCATCCACAAGAACACCGTTCACCACGTACTCTTGGCCACGTATGATAACACTTGCTGATTTGGGGAGACCCGCGAGCCAGACACCTTTTTCCGTGTCACGCAACAATCCAATGGGAACAAACAGCGCTTTAGACTGGTCGGTAATAATGCGCACGCCAAGATCACCATCATCATTCAGGGTGAGGGCAGATTGCGGTATTAAATGCGCAAGCGTCCCTTCGGTCTGGATCATAATATCGGCTGTTTGACCCTCAGCAATCACACCGTCTTTGTTTGAGATATCAATATCGACTTGAAACGTTCGGGTTTGTTTATCCGCGGAGCGAGAGAGGAAAGAGACCGAACCAATGGTGTTTTGACCTGCCAATAGCGAAACCGCAGCCATAGAGCCAACCTTGACCCGCGGCATATCGCTCTCCGCAACAAAGCCAACGACTTTAATCGGGTCCAGCTGAATGATCGTCGAGCAGAGGCCACCTGGCTGTAAGAGGCTGCCGAGCTCGGCCGTATCGGCTTCAATAAGCCCCGCAAACGGGGCCCTTAGCGTTAAGCGCTCAATTTCTTTTTGTGCTGCTGCTACAGCGGCTTGTGCAGACTGGATACCAGACTGAGTGGACTTAAACCGCGCTTGCGCACTGGCCACCCCTGCTTGGGCCGCTTTTACGGCGGCTTCGGTGGAGGCGACACGCGTTTCCGTTGCAAACCCATCTTCAGCAAGTTTTTTGGCCGCGTTGTAATTGATTTTGGCCTCATCAAGCCGACTTTGTGCCTCTTGCAGACGCGCCTGAGTTTCAGGAACCCGCGCCTCGGCTTCCGCTGCACGCGCCAAAGCATCAGAAAGTGCTATCTCGCGCGTGCCAGGGTCCAGTTGGCAAAGCACATCCCCACGCTCAACGCGCGCCCCTTTTCGCAATGGCTCTGAGACGACTTGCCCTGTTGTTTCTGCACGGACATCCACTTTGCGCGTGGCTTCAGTTTGACCCCGCAATATAACTGCGTTGTCAATCTCCTGCCCCTGCGAGCGCACTGCGACAACTTTCCCAGCGACGCGATCATCATCTTTTGGCCCAGACGGTTCCGCAGTTGACTCATCCGTATTTTCGACGTCGCCACTTCGCGTTGCAGGCTCCACCGTCCAAGACACAGAGGGGAGGAGCTGTGAAATTGGCGCTCCTTGAGAA
>WTIQ01000311.1 GCA_011525185.1 Paracoccaceae bacterium
ATGGAGGTAAAGTAGAGTTTGAGGATGGCCAAACTGGCGTTCGTGCAAAATTGTTATTGAGACGATCAGTCTAGTTGATAGGAGACCACCTAAAATTAGAACCGCTTACATGCCATTTATCTTCCTTCCGGTTTCAAAAAAATAATGGAACAGTTTTACGGGTCTAAGACACTTTGCGCTTGCGAGTCTCCACTGCACCAAAAATGATCTTCTGAACGCTAATTGAAATGCTGGAAAATCGGTCTTAAGAAATCAAATAGCTCCTCCTTATCGGGCAGTGCGCAAATAAACGCGATATGCTGGTCTGGTCTTATGAGGACAACCGCGCCTTGCTCTCGATCTATTCCACGCTTTTCGTAAATATCTCGTCCTGACTTTAGGGGTGCACAAAAAACTCTTTCAGAATCCTCAAGTGCGTAACGGCCAACACGTGGTCTAAGCACCTCATGCATATCACAGAGGTTCAAGCCGTGGTGATGATGTTGAAAAATGGCATAGACGTCTATGGGCAGGAGAGCCTCTTGAATGTGGGTTTGCTCGTTTGATTTTGCCCATAGTCTTTCACGAATGGCATCGCAAAACTGAGCGACCTCTCCCAAGGGGCTGCCGTCATCCATCGAGCCTGCAAACAAAAAGATACGCCACCGTCCGTCGGCATGTAGGACAGAGGAAATCTGCAGCTCATAGGCGTCAGCCAATCGGGTTACAGGAGTAGAGTGGAACCGTTTGCCGATGATAAGACCTTTGGCAGCAGATTGGTCTTTATCGCTCAAGCTTATCATAGATGCTTTGTAACGGGTCTCGACGCCTGCCGTGAATCGGCCGTGTCTTTGAAAATAGCTCTGAAAAGCCTTTGTTTTATGTGACCCACTCTCGCTGAAGAGGCGGGCCATGTCGCGGTCAAAGGCGATCAACTCTTCAGCAACGGCATGCCGTTCACTGGCATAGGTAGACAGGAGCTCAGGCCCTATTTGCCCTTTTAAGACGTTCGCGAGTTTCCAGCCCAAATTGAATGCATCTGCCATGGAGACATTCATTCCTTGACCTGCTTTGGGACTATGGGTGTGACAGGCGTCACCTGTAATAAAGATCCGCGCACACCCGTTTGAGGCGTTTTTTGCATCGTCAAATTCCGAACAGAGCCGTTGTCCAATCTCATAGGCGGACCACCAAGCAACCTCTTTCACATCCAAAGTGTAAGAGGAGAGAATGGCTTGCGCCTTTTCAATGAGCATTTCAGGCGTAACGCCTCTGTCAGAGGCGCGCTCCTCTTCTTTTAAGGCGTCAAGTTCGATATAGAGGCGCACCATGTAGCCCCCTTCACGCGGAATAATTAAAAGGCTGCCATTTTGGTTCGATTGTATCGCGCATTTGTATCTGATGTCGGGAAATGTCGTGTTGCCCAGAATATCCATAACCCCCCAGAGCTGCCGCGCCGATTGCCCGATAAGGGGGTAGCCTAAGATCTGGCGTGTTGTGCTTCGCGCTCCATCACACCCGACAAGGAATTTCGCACGCAGCGTTGTTTGCTTCTCGCTGTTGTCAGTTGCTGAAAATACAGCTTTGATCGGATAAGGCTCTGTGTCGTCGCGTTCTATTGAGAGCAACCTTTGGCCGTAGTCTGGCGTTATAGGAGAAGGCGCTTTTGCCATCATCTCGAGGTAAAAATCTTGGATGCGGGCCTGAGAAAGGATCACATGAGGTTGATGAGAGAGATCATCTTCGACATCTTGGACACGGTCCGCGCGTGAGATAGCCCCTGTTTTTGGATCAGGGCGCCAAAATGTGGTTTCGTTGACAAAATAAGCCTCTTTCAAGACTTTATCCACCATTCCGAAGGCTTGAAACATTTCGAGGGAGCGGCAGGCCAACCCATCGGCCTGACCGACCGACAAAGGACCTGATTTTTGCTCGAAAATGCGTGTTGTGAGATCGGGAAATTGCGCCAGTTGCGTAGCAAGGGTGAGACCCGCAGGACCGCAGCCCACGATAATAACGTCTACGCGTTCAGAAGTTTTAGATCCGCCTGCTCGGGCCGATTGGTTTTGGGGATCACCACTTTTAAATCCATCAAAATGGTACTGCATGGGGCCATCTTTTGCCGTTTGATGAGCAAAGGATGCGATAACTCTCTCAAAAGCACAAGAATTTCGAAACTTGTTGTCGGATTAATGAGGACGCAATAGGCTTGAAAACACAATTAAGCGGAGCGCAATGATGAAGGTTATGATTGCAGGTTTAGCCACCGAAACGAATACATTCTCGCCTATTCCAACTGGCATGCACGCATTTCAGGAAGGGTTTTTTGATCGTGAGTCGACCAAGCGAGCGCCAGGTTTTTTCTCGGCTCCTCTGCATGAGTGGAACCGCCTTGCACAAGAACGTGGCTGGGAGGTGATTGAAAGCCTATGCACCTTCGCACAGCCAGGAGGTGTGACCACGCGATCAACGTATGAAACATTGCGCGACGAAATTTTAGACGATCTTAAAAGGGCTGCACCAGATATCCTTCTTTTGTCTTTGCACGGGGCGATGATAGCGGAGGGCTACGAAGACTGCGAAGGAGATATTCTTAAAAAAGCGCGAGATATCCTTGGTGAGAGTGGGGTTATTGGGGTTGAGATTGACCTTCATACTCATCTCACAGACGACATGATGCAGGCTGCTGATATCATTGTCGCCTTCAAAGAATATCCCCATATTGATACAGCAGAACGCGCGGTTGAGGTGTTTGAGCTTGCCGCGGCTACGGCAGAGGGTTCGATCAAGCCTGTTATGCGCGATTTTGATTGCCAGATGGTGGCGATGTACCAAACGCCGCGCGAGCCGATGAAGAGCTTTGTTGCAGATATGCAGGCAAGAGAAGGCCAGCATACTATCCTCTCGCTCTCGCTTATTCACGGATTTCCTTGGGGAGATTGCGCACGGGTTGGAACGCGCATGTTAGCAATTTCTGATGGAGATGTTGAGGCAGCAGATCAAACAGCCGCAGAGTTTGGCCAGAGGCTTCAGTCGCTTCGCGATTACTTCAAAGCGGATTGGCCAGATATTCCAGAGGCCTTGAACTATGCCAGTCGATCGGAAAAATTTCCCGTCGTATTAGCAGATTTCGCTGATAATGCAGGGGCAGGTGCGCCCGCGGATTCGACTTTTGTGCTGAAAGAGGTCTTGCGTCTGGGTCTCAAGGATGTGGGCATCGCCATTTTTTGGGACCCTGGAGCTGTTATGATGGCACGCGAAGCAGGCATAGGCGCTCTATTGCGCGTTCGTCTTGGGGGCAAGGTCGACGTCGCCTCGGGTCAACCTATCGATATCGCTGTAACAGTACGCAACATCCAAGAATATATGACCCAGCCACTAGGTGCGGCTAATATTAAGATGGGCACAGGCGTGTGGCTCGAGATGGATGGCGTCCATATGATCGTGAGCGATCATCGCACTCAAGCTTTTCATCCCGATTGCTTCGAGAAACTGGGCCTTGATATCGATACACTCAAAATCGTTGTCGTTAAATCATCACAACACTTTTACGCGGGTTTTGCGCCTCGCGCCAGCGAAGTCGTTTACATCAAAGGAGCTGGTGCAGTTACGCCCAACTACGCGAGCATTCCCTATAAGTTGAAGTCGACCGCCTATTGGCCAAGAGATGATATCGGCTTTGAAACATAAACTCTTTCGCATTAGGGCGAGAACTTTTTAGGGTTGTATGTTTGACAGAATGAGACTCTGTGACGATAGTGACGGGGTGTGATCGGTAGAATCACGAAACCTACAAGGGAGACTCTCATGTTCGATAGACTTCGCCGCGGGACAATGACAGCAGCAGCCGTTGCCGTTACAGCTTGCGCAGGACTAGGCCTTTCGGCAACAATAGCGCTTTCGGAAACAGTGCTTAAGGTTGTTCCGCACTCAGGCCTCAAAATTCTCGATCCAATTTGGACGACGGCTTATATCACCCGAAACCATGGCTATATGATTTATGATACGCTGTTTGGTTTGGATATGGCTGGAAATATCCAGCCTCAAATGGTCGATACCGTAAGCCGCTCTGCTGACGGGTTAACGGTGACCATGACATTGCGGGATGGATTATCCTTCCACGATGGGGCAGCCGTGACTGCAACGGATGTGGTCGCCTCAATCAACAGATGGGGATCAAAGGATGCGATGGGCCAGAAAATGCTGGGCTTTGTTGATGATCTCTCTGCAACAGACGACAAAACGTTTGTCTTTAAGCTGAATTCACCCACGGGACTTGTCGAGTTGGCTTTGGCAAAACCGTCTTCAAACGTTCCGTTTATCATGCCAGCTCGCATTGCGGCGACCCCAGGGTCAGAGCAAATCAGCGAGTATGTAGGTTCAGGACCATTTATGTTTAACGAAGCTGAATGGGAGCCTGGCACTAAAGTTGTTTATGACAAGTTTGATGCCTATGTCCCACGTTCTGAAGCAACAGATGGGTTCGCAGGCGGCAAAATGGCCAAGGTGGACCGTGTGGTTTGGACGCCTATTCGTGATAAGCAACAGGCCGTGAATGCTTTGATTGCTGGTGAAATTGACATCATCGAGTCTGTTCCTGCTGATCTATTGCCCCTGGTGAATGGAAGCGATCAGGTATATGTCAAGGACGCAAATCCAGCAGGGTTCCAGTATACCTTCCGCTTTAATGTGCTGCATCCGCCATTTGACAACCCCAAAGTGCGTCAGGCGCTTCTCTATGCGTTTAACCAAGAGGATTTCCTAGATGCGACCATCGGTAATCCAGATCTCTATCAAACTTGTAAGGCGCTCTTTGTCTGTGGTCTTCCTTTTGAGACAGACGCACACATGGATGGGCTGTTGGAGAGCAACTTTGCAAAAGCGCGTGAGCTTTTGAAGGAAGGCGGATACGATGGAACGCCCGTCGTGTTGATGCATTCGACCAATGTGGCCTCTTTAGCCAACCTTGCGCCTGTGGCCAAGGAGCTGATGGAAGCGATTGGGATGAACGTCGATATGCAGTCAATGGACTGGTCTACTCTGGTTGCACGCCGCTCTAAAAAGGATCTTCCCTCTGAGGGTGGGTGGAACGCATTTGCCACAGCTTGGGCGGCGGGAGATTTGTTTAACCCCGTTGCAATGGCGTTTTTGAACTCTGGATGTGATAAGGCGCTCTTTGGCTGGCCTTGCGATGAAGAGATTGAAAACCTGCGGGATCAGTTCGCACGTGCGACATCGGTAGACGAGCAAAAGTCGGTCGTTGAAGCCATCCAGAAGCGTTGGACAGAGTATCCAACTCACATCCATTTGGGTCAGTGGAACCAAGTATCTGGTCTGCGCAACAATATCGACGGATATTTGCAGGCTGGTGTTGCAGTCTTCTGGAATATCTCCAAAAACTAACACAAAAAACATATAGGGCGATCCCTTTGGGGGTCGTCCTTTTTGAGGACTTTGGTGTCTTTGAGGATCGGGCATGGCAAGCTATCTGATAAAACGTATTTTGGCCACTATCCCAGTGATGCTTTTTGTGGCTATCTTTATTTTTCTTCTCTTGCGCTTAACGCCTGGCGATCCAGCTGCGATCATCGCTGGAGACTTTGCTACAGACGAACAGATCGCTGAAATACGCCAAAAACTAGGATTGACGGAACCGCTTTGGAAGCAGTTTGTGATTTGGATTACAAATGCGCTCCAATTTGAGCTAGGCGAGAGTTTTTATTACAAAAAACAAGTTTCAGAGTTGATCGCAC
>WTIQ01000159.1 GCA_011525185.1 Paracoccaceae bacterium
CCCCATAAAAGTCCAATTGCGGGCCGAAGCGACCCGATCTCGTGTTGTTTCCTATCGTCAACTTTTAGAAATGTGAATGCCGCATTCAAAGTACTCGACGACGCCTTTGAATTAGCGCAACAGTGACAAAAAGAAATCCATAATGTCACAGCAACTAAATTTCTGGTCAAAAATTTTATTTTATTTATTTATTTCAATGTATTAACGGTGGCGATCTTGCAGGATTTTCAGACTAACGCATCCCGTTTTTTATACAGTATCACGCTTTTGCGATGCCTTAGCTCCTGATTATATTTTTTTAATGCAGCTAACTGTAAATTTAAAATCATCACTTTTTTTAGAATCAACACCCCAGTTCATGTCAAATTCAAATGCACGTCGAGAGTTGCGCTCACCGTGAAAGAATTTAAGGTGTCTTCGAAAAGGGAGAATTGCATGTTAGAGGGCAAACACGCGTTTGTAACAGGGGGCGGAACGGGCATCGGGCTTGCAATTGCGAAAGGCCTCGCGGCACGAGGTGCGCATGTGACCATCACAGGGCGCCGTTTGGAGGTCTTGGAAAGCGTCGCTTCCGATCACATCCATGCGATGCAAATGGACGTACGCGATGAAGGTGCCCAAAAAGAGCAAATTGCCAAGGCTGTTGCTTTACGCGGCCCGATCCAAATCTGTGTGGCAAATGCGGGCATGGCCGAGGGACGGAAATTACAAAAAACCACCTCTGAGTTTTGGAGAGACATTATGGCGACCAACCTAGATGGCGCCTTTTACACAATCCGCGAATGCATGACCTCCATGCTTCAATCAGATTGGGGACGCGTGATTGCAATCTCCTCCATTGCGGGGGTGCGTGGATTAAAAGGGGGTGGTGCCTATTCCGCCAGCAAACATGGGCTTATCGGACTTATCCGGTCTTATTCAGAAGAATACATGGCAAGCCACATTACGTTTAATGCAATATGCCCGGGCTACGTGGAAACTCCAATTATCGATTATAACCTTGATGCCATCCAAAAACGTGGGTTTTCTCCGGAACAAGCCATGGACATGATGCTCAACGCCAATCCCCACAAGCGTCTCATCGACGCAAACGAAATTGCTCAAGCCGCGCTCTGGCTTTGTTCTAACGGATCAGGAAGCGTTAATGGACAAACGATAGAGATTGCAGGAGGCCAAGTTTGACCTCTGATTTTAAAGCGACAAAGCAGCTCTTTGATCTGCCAAAGGGCCTGATTTACTTGGATGGCAATTCTCTGGGCCCGCTCCCCAAAGCCGCAACGGAGCGCATGGAGACCGTCCTAAAAGAGGAATGGGGCAAACTTCTGATCACAGGATGGAATAAAGCGGGCTGGATGGAACAGCCCAAATCCATTGGCGACCGCATCGCGCGCCTGATTGGGGCGGAAAAAGACCATGTGGTCGTTGGCGACACGCTCTCTATCAAAGTCTTTCAATCGCTCGCCGCGGCATTAAACCTACGCCCAAATCGGCGGGTTATCCTCTCTGATAGCGGGAACTTTCCCTCTGACCTCTATATGGCTCAGGGGCTGCTTGACCTCATGTCCGAAGACTATGAATTGCGCATTGTAGCACCAGAGGATCTTGCCGCGCAGATTACCGACGAGATTGCGGTCACGCTTATCACAGAGGTCGATTATCGCACAGGCCGGCGCCATGATATGCAAAATCTCACCGCAAAAGCCCATGGCGTAGGGGCCTTAACCGTTTGGGATTTGGCCCATTCAGCAGGCGCAATTGATGTGGAGCTCAGCGCTGCGCAGGCCGATTTTGCGGTAGGATGTACCTATAAATATCTCAACGGTGGACCGGGTGCCCCCGCCTTCATTTACGTCAACCCACGCCACGCAGATACGGTCAAACCGGCCTTGCGGGGATGGCTTGGCCATGCAGCTCCTTTTGCCTTTGAGCAAACCTACCGGGCGGGCGAAACAATTGAGCGGATGCGCATTGGCACACCCGCAGTTCTGGCCTCAGCCAGTCTTGAGGCCGCGCTTGATATTTGGGAGCGGGTTGATATGCGCGATGTGCGCGCAAAATCAATTCAACTGTCACAACAGTTTATCGAGCGCCTCTCGCAGAGTTGCCCGATGTTACGTCTTGGATCTCCCAAAGACCCCGCAGAGCGCGGTTCACAGGTCTCGTTTCATTTCCAAGACGGCTATGCCGCGATGCAGGCGCTTATTGACCATGGGGTCATTGGAGACTTTCGGGCACCTGACATGATGCGGTTCGGCTTTACTCCACTTTTTATTGATGAAGACGACGTCGAAAAGGCCTGCGCCATTATCGAAAATGTGATGCAAAATGAGCTCTGGGATCGGGATGAATACAAAGTAAAGTCCCGCGTGACGTAGCAAACGCAACCTATAGATAATACTCAGTGATGGCTGTGTATTCGCGCACCGTTTAGAGCCACGAGCATAGGTGTGCCTAAAGCACTTTCAGCGAAAGGTGATAGACTGGTGAGATTTTTTAAAGCGCCAAATCAATAGCTTAGTTCGGTTTCACTGATTCATTCTTTTATGGAACCGTTACGGATAAAGGTGCATGTGTCCGCTCTGGGGTAGACGAACATATGCCGAAAAAGACGTCTTGCTTATCATTAAAGCAAAGGACAGACGCCAAATTCAAACGCTATACCTTTTTGCAAACGTAGTCTTACAAAGAGGCGTAAAGTGCGCGTTCATAGGCGTCATAGGTTTTAAGCAGCGGCGGCTCAACAAAGGGCAAAGATTGTGTCATAATGACCGCGGCCAAATCTGCCTTTGGATCAATCCAAAAATGCGTGTTGCACACACCTGCCCAGCTTTGCGTGCCAGCATGACGCTTGCCGTCCTGATCAGAGTTGGTGCGCACAAAGGCAAAACTGTGAGTCGTATCCTCAGGCAAAACAACATCCGCGGTCAAAGGAGGTGCGATACTTATCATAGTTTCAAACCGTTTGCCCTGCATTTGATCCGCTGTCATAGCCGCAATGCCCGCTTCGCTGATAATCCTGTGACCCTCTAGTTCACCCGCGTTCAGGACCATCCGCAAAAACCGCATGTAATCAGGAGCGGTTGAATAAAGCGCATGCCCCATGCCATAGAATTCTGGCTGGGGCGGTGGGGCCAGCTCAAAGGGAGCAAAACTCCCATCCTCTCCACGGATTTTCACATCAGCCAACCGCTCGGAAAGGCGGTCTGGCTCAAATGCTGTATCGGTCATGCCGAGGGGGGTAAAAATTTCCTCTTGGCAAAAGGCATCAATGCGCCGTCCGTCCACTGCTTCAACGACCTGACCCAACCAGTCAATGCCTGTTCCGTATCCCCACTTTGTACCTGGATCATTCAACAGGGGATAACTGTGCAAGCCAGCTTTTAAGCCACTTAAAATACTCGGGTTACCCGTTGTCTCCAGATATTTTCCGATATCTGCTGACCAAAATTCATAGTTGAGCCCCGAGGTGTGGGTTGAAAGATGACGTAATGTTGCCGTTGTTTTTGGGGCACGCAAAATAGGTTCATCCCCATTCCAACCGTCCAAGACCTGAAGCTCATTCCACTGCGGTAAAATCTCAGCAACGGGCGTATCCATGCTGACTTTCCCTTGATCAATCAAAATCATAGCCGCAGTCGAGCCAATGGCCTTGGTCATAGAAAAGATACGAAACACCGTGTCTTCGGCTGCTGCGCGATCTTGGGCCGCGTCACCTGCCGCCCCTGAATAGGTAATTCCAGCGGCATTTCCAGCCATGGCAACAACAAAAGGTACATCATTGTTCTCAACAGCACTCTTCAACACATTTTCTACAGACATCAAACGTTCTCCCTCCCTTGAAAGTCATGAGGATCACACGGTTGAAATAAATTCGATCCTCTTGTTAGATCGTTATCATATCGGAGGCAAAAACTCAAAGAATTCAAATTTCTATGAATTTGATAATCCGCCAAGAAAGACTTTTCTCGACCACAATACGCCCTAAAAGGCAGCTTGCAGCCCAGCCTATAACTCTTCCGCTCAAAAATGAAACTTCAGGTTAAAAACCGCTTTCGTAATGAAAAGAGGTCTTAACCTTCTTTAGTAAGTCGGTAAAACAACAACTATGGATCTATTTTTTATTCTCTCAAAAGTCCTTTGGGCTTTGGCCTCTCCTGATATGCTGCTCCTGCTCATCTTAGCAATTGGGTTACTGTCGCTGCTTCGCGGATACAAAAGAACTGGCACATGGCTCATGAGAACTGCATTGAGTTTTTGCTTTTTACTAAGCACATTGCCCTTAGGCGATCTGTTATTGCAGCCTTTGGAACGCGCCTTTCCAGCTAAGCCAGAGATAAATGATCCAAAAGCAATTATTATTCTTGGGGGTTGGGAAGACCATTTCGCAAAGGTGAAGGCGGGTGTAATTAGAACAAACGAAGGGGCTGAGCGCGTTCTTGAGGGGCTGCGACTGGCAAAGCTCCATCCGAATGCAAAGATCATATTCTCAGGTGGACGAAATGATTTTCGCCCACCCAGCGACGGATTTTCCAACGAGATCAGGCAGCTGGTACAGGATTATGGCATTGCTGGCGACCGAATACTGATCGAAACACAATCACGCAATACGGTCCAAAACGCGAAGATGAGCCGCTCGTTAGTCAATTCACCCCAAGACGGCCCGTGGGTCTTGGTCACCTCAGCCTTTCACATGTATCGCAGTCTTGGAAGTTTTTGCGCGGCAGGATGGCGCGAGATAATCCCCTATCCCGTCGATTTGCGCTCTAGCAAAACGCGTGAATTTCGACGGCCACGGTTTGCCGAGCATATGAATGTGCTGAATGTCCGCGTCCATGAATGGATCGGACTGATCATATATCGATGGACTGGTCGCACGCAGTCATTTTTGCAAAACGTCTGTGAGGCCAACTGAAGCAGCTCGAGAATATGTCAACTCTTCAAGAGATGGATGCATCAATCAGTTGTTTCGCTGCCGCCCGCGCCTCAGCAGTAATGGTATCGCCAGAGAGCATGCGACCGATTTCATCAATTCTTTCGTCCAGATTCAAACGCACCACTGTTGAAAGGGTCTCATCCTGCGATTGCGTTTTTTCGACACGAAAGTGAGCCGTCCCAAGCGCTGCCACTTGCGGTGAATGCGTCACGACCAAAACCTGCTCACCTCCCGAAGCCAGTTGAACGAGACGGCGTCCTACGGCATCGGCGGTCGCGCCCCCGACACCGCGGTCGATTTCATCAAAGATGACGGTTAGTGCATCATCAGTGGTCCTTAGACAGACCTTAAGAGCCAACAAAAATCTGCTCAGCTCCCCTCCCGAAGCGATTTTTGCGAGAGGCCCAGCAGGCGTGCCAGGATTTGTTGAAACAAGAAAAGACACGGCGTCCTGACCTGTCCGACTTGGCGTGGTGGATTGAATATCCGTTTTAAATTCCGCACGCTCCATTTTCAAAGGGCCCAGCTCACTCACCATCGCGAGGTCTAAATTCGTCGCGGCACTTTGGCGTGCCTCGCTAAGACGCAGAGCCAAACTTTCATAAGAGGCGCGCGCCTGCGTGACCGCTTGTGTCTTGTCGGCCAAATCACTTTGGCCACCGTCCAACTGCATCAAACGCGCCGATAATCTTTGGCTCAAATCGGTAAGATCGTCTGGAGCGACCTGATGCTTGCGCGCGAGCGCCCGGATGGCGAATAATCGCTCTTCCAATTGCTCGAGCTCATATGGATTAAAC
>WTIQ01000397.1 GCA_011525185.1 Paracoccaceae bacterium
TGGCCCGATCTGGATATTCCAGACAAGGTGGATTTGAAATCTATCTGAATGGAAGTCATCTTGGTGAATCAATTTGGAATCATATTTGGGAAGCGGGCCAAGAGTTTGACATCAAGCCCGGTTGCCCCAACCTAATCGAGCGTATTGAGGGAGGTCTCTTATCCTACGGGAACGAAATGACGCGAGAAAATAATCCGTTTGAAGTAGGTATGGAAAAGTTTTGCTGCTTGGATGAGGATGTAGATTACATTGGCAAGTCAGCTTTATTGAAGATTGCAGAATCTGGGGTAAGGCAAAAAATTATTGGTGTTCTGTTTGATGGTGATCCGTGCCCGACCTGTTCAAAGCCTTGGTCAATAAAAGCTGATGATAAAAACATAGGTTTCATCACTTCTGCAATTTGGTCGCCGCGACTTCGGGCTAATGTAGCTCACGCCATGGTATCTAAAGAATTTTGTAACGTGGGACAGAAAATATCCATTCATATTACAAAAGACTCAATCATTGATGGAACGATATCGTCACTTCCATTTCAATAAGTAGAACTTATTGGTATAAAATTCTTCCGTAATCTAGCCAAGAATTACATTTGGTTCATTGTACTTGGTAACCAAGTTGCTAATGCAGGAAATAAGATCATGATTGTACCAAAAACAATGCCCATAAATATAAAGAGTGGCACCTCTTTGAATGCTTTTTCTGGACTTTCTTTTGCAACACCTGCTGCGGTGTAAATCCCCACACAGACCGGTGGGGTTATCATGCCTATCCCAGCAAATGCAACAAAAACAATATACAGGTGAAGAACGTGCAAGTTCAACGATAACGCAAGTGCTGCAAAGATAGGCACAGTCAGATAGAAAACTGGAACTATTTCAACAAAAGTACCCAATATTAGGCATATGACAGCGACTGAAATCCAGAATGTTACTTGTGTTCCTCCCAATTCTAAAAAGAAGTTTATAATTTTTTGAGGTGCCTGGGTATAGGTCAGAACTACGCTTAGAAAGGTTGCCATTGCAATTATTGCGAATATAATCGCAGTGATCCGGGACGTCTCGTAGAGTGCATCTACTACGCCATTTAGTGTTAATTCCTTATAAATAACGGAACCTATGACAATCCCCCATAGTCCAGCAACTGCCGCTGACTCCGAAGGTGTAAAAAGCCCAGAATAAATTCCACCTAAGATAATAATCGGAGTGAAAAGTCCTGGTAGAGCTTCCCAAAATGCTTTTAACTTGTCCTTGCTTGAAGCCCTCTCTGAAACCTTTAGCTGCCTACACTTCCAAATGACAACTAACGATAACAAGCCCATCAAAACCAACCCGGGAAGTATCCCTGCGGCAAAAGTTTTTGATACAGGTACATCCGTCAAAGCGCTAAAAAGTATGGCTGCGTTCGATGGTGGAATCAGAGCTTCGAGAAAAGCCGCAGATGCTGCTAAGACAATTACGAACGGTTTTGGATAACCCTGCTCGACCATCTTCGGTATCATGATGGTCCCGATAGCCGTAATTGCGGCTAATATCGAGCCGCAGAAAGCAGCAAAAAAACCCATTGCGAGGATCATTGCGATACCCAAACCGCCAGGCCAGTGCCCGACTAAGGTTACGGCAAAATGTACTAATCGCGATGCCGCGCCTCCTCTTAACATTGCCATGCCTGCAAAAATAAAAAGTGGGACTGCTACCAAAACATGTTTTGTCACTGAACCAAATGCCACTTGTATCAGGCTCGACCAAGGAAGGTTTAATTCCCAAATAGCGACAATTGCGCTACTTAGGCCGAATACCATGAATACTGGGACTGACGAAATCAGAAGAACTGTTGCCAGTGTTATCGCAAAGACTTTCATTTGGAGCTCTGGGATAATTGATATAATTCTGAGAACTTCTCCAAAATCATCTCTACTACAAAGCTTATTAAGATTGCGAAGCCGACCGGAAAGGCGAGATACATCCACCAAATTGGAATTTCGATCTCGAGTTCCATTAACTGTCCTAAGCGTTTAAAAAGTTCTACGGCTTCTATGCCAGCCATAAAGAACATCCCGGCACCAACAAGCACTACTACACAAACTAATAACTCCATTACAAGAATCTGTGATTTCGTCAAAAAATTCATTAATAAATCAACTTTTATATGTGCGCCTGATCTAAATATTGGTCCGAGAAGAGGAAAGACTATCCAAGGAATTAGAGCTGGAGGTAACTCGATGAACCAGTCGTAACCCGTGCCACTCAAATAACGAGTTAGAGCGCTAACAATTAATGCAGAGACGATAATTCCACAAATCAGGATCGCGAATAACCTTATGGCTTTTTCTTGCCAGTCATTAATACATTTCAGGAAGCGTAACAAAATCATTTATTCCATGTTGTTACCCATCCCAATTGAGGGGATGAGTAATCAAATGATGAGTTAGGGATCAGAATTTTTTTGCTTCTTCTAACACCGCGGAGTCAATTTTGTCAGCAATTTTTGGCTGTACCTTCTCTGACATTAGTTTGTTGAAGGCATCAAGCTTATCTCCAGTTAAGTTGTTAACAACACCGCCTCGTTCTTGGAATTGAACTAAGGTTTCTTCACCTGTTTGGAGGATCTTAAGTGTTGACTGGGTCCCAATTTCTTCTCCAACTTCTAGCACTATTTTTTGTAGATCCGAAGGTAATGAATTAAACCAGGACGCATTTGCCATAATATAAGCATCGGCAAAGTACTGATATGGTTTTTGCCCATATTGTAGGTACTCCCACCAGCTGTACGCTCGTATAGAGCCTGGTGGACTGTTAATTGTATCAATTAAGCCAGTTTGAAGGCCTGAATATACCTCACCAGTTGGCATAGAGACAGTGTTAGCACCCAGTGCTTCCCACATTGGACGCTCCGCTCCAATTAGCGCTCTTGCCTTCAATCCAGACATCGTTTCAATGCCGTTTAGTTCTTTCGTACTAAACGTCATCACCGGTCCAACGGGGTTATACATCAAGAGAACAGTATCTGACTTAGTTGTTATATCGTCCCAAATACTTTTTCCCGAGGGGCTTTGATTAAAAAACGCTCTTTGTTCATCATAACTATCAAAGATCCCGCTGAAAGATACGACGTTGTAATTTTTGTTTATCGGAGGGAAGGATACAACGCCTACTATGCCACCCATTTCAACTGCCTGAGAAGTTATAGCCCCAAGTTGTTCGCGAATACCAAAAAGCTGCCCCGAAGGAAAAACATCTATTTTGAGCCTTCCATTAGTTCTCTTATTGACTTCGTCTGCAAACATTTGCGTGTGAATTGCACTATGGTGCTTTGGCCCCCAATGGATTGATAATCTTGCACTATATTCCTGAGCTATTGTTGTACTGGCAAAGATTGTGGAGGTAAGACCTAAAAAGGCCGCTGTGATCAGTCTACTAAGTTGCATATTGTACTCCCAAATCGGTGTATATTGCCCTTTGTCTAGGGTTCTCATTAAAACTTTAGATCCTCCAGAAAATTACAACTAATAGAATTTGTGAGCTTACATATTCGTTTACTCTATGTGTTAAATGCATACTTTATCAGTTATCGAGCTTATCTTTATCTTATCAATTAAAGGAGCTTGAGATGAAAGATTGTTGTGGTCCGGGTTATTCGAGCCCTCAAGAAGCAATAGAAGCTCCACGTGAAAAACTCCTCTACACGATTGCAATTTATACCGGAACTGGCATCCAAAAGCCGGATTATTTAGCGACTGTCGATGTAGACCCTGAAAGTCCAACCTATTCGCAAGTCATCCATCGCCTAGAAATGCCAGGTATCGGGGATGAGTTGCACCATATGGGGTGGAATGCTTGCTCAAGCTGCCATGATGACAGTTCCATGTCTCGGAAATATCTTATCCTACCCGGTGTCCGTTCAAACAATTTACATATTGTCGACACCGCCACTGACCCGCGCGCACCGCGTTTGCACAAGGTGATCGAAGGGGCAGAGATCAAAGCGAAGGCTGACCTCTCCGGCCCGCATACAGTGCATTGCCTTGGATCTGAGATCATCATCTCATTCCTTGGTAATGCAAAAGGTGAGGCGCCGGGTGGGTACCTTCAACTTGATAAAGAGTTCAATATCGTTGGTCGTTGGGAAAACTCGATGGGGGATATCAAGTTTGGTTATGACTTTTGGTATCAACCGCGTCACAACATCATGGTAAGCTCAGAATGGGCTGCACCGAATACGTTTATGCCAGGGTTCGATCTTGAAGAAGTTGGGTATCTAAAATACGGGCGCGAACTACACTTCTGGGACTTTGAGAAAAAAGTGCCGGTTGAGAGCTTTTACTTGGGCGAGGACGGCCTACTACCGTTAGAGGTAAAGTTCCATCACAACCCTGATAGCACACATGGCTTTTGTGGAGCTGCGCTTTCCACAAACGTTATACACTGGTGGAAAAACGAGGAGGGGAGATGGCAATGGGAAAAAATCATTGATGTAGAAAATGAGATCCACCCTGAATGGCCCATCCCACTTCCAGGAGTTATGTCGGCGATACTCATCTCAATGGATGATAAATATTTGTATCTTAATAATTGGCTTCATGGCGATATGCGCCAATACGATATAAGCGATCCCCATAATCCGAAACTCACAGGCCAAGTCTTCATGGGAGGCTTGCTCGGGAAAGCCCCGCAGGTAAACGGTGTCGATGTTGCAGGCGGACCCCAGATGTTCCAACTAAGCCTCGATGGGAAACGCCTCTATGTGACAACATCGCTCTTCTCCACGTGGGACAATCAGTTTTATCCAGATATCCGGACAAAAGGTGGGGTTATGGTGCAAATTGACTGTGATCCAGTGAATGGGGGTATGAAAATCAACCCTGACTTTATTGTAGATTTTGGTCAGGAACCCAATGGTCCGAGCAGGTGTCATGAAGCGCGCTACCCAGGTGGTGACTGTACAAGTGATATCTGGCTATGACCGAGTATCGAGTAACCCTTTCCAACAGAGATGGTACCGCTTACATGGTCAATGGGCGTCGTCCGCTATTGGAGCAATTGAGAGACCAAGGTGTTGATCTCCCCTATGGCTGTGAATATGGGGGTTGTATCACTTGTGCTGCGAAGCTTGTAGAAGGCCATGTGGATCAACGCCGCCAGGTTGCTCTTAATAACAGACAGATTGAGAATGGATATGTAATCTTGTGCGTTGCGCGCGCGGTGACAGATATCACACTAGAGATTGGCGTGGAAAGTCACGACAAGTTATATCGTAATCCTTTCCTAGACCCCCTTAAACCACATGAACTGAAAGCAGATATTGCAACGCCGGAGGATGTATAATGCCTGAAGCAGATATTGATCACCTATACGATTACGATCCTTCGTATATTGCCGGCATTTTGAAATCGGTGAAGACGATTGCGATGGTTGGTGCGAGCGCTGATAAAACCAAATTCAGCTATGGTGTTTTGCGCCAATTAAGTGAGATTGGTTACGATATTTTACCTATCAATCCGAACCCCAATCTGTTGGAGATTAGAGGTTTGAAGGTATACCGCTCACTCGAAGAAATTGAAAAGCCAATTGACATGGTTGATGTGTTCCGTCCGAAAGAAGAGCTGTATGGTATTGCTGAGAGAGCCATCGCAGTGGGTGCAAAAGTGTTGTGGGGGCAGATTGGCGTTTACGATGATAAAGCAGCAAAATTAGCTGAGGATGCAGGGCTTCAGGTTGTGATGAAC
>WTIQ01000323.1 GCA_011525185.1 Paracoccaceae bacterium
CATAATCCAATCTTCAAAAACAACGCTTTAAGCGTATCAGGTACAAACTGATGCACCAATCAGAGATTACTTGAAGCGTAGTGTTTAGTACTAAGGACGATATCTGCGTTGTTTGCAAATCCCGTTGAGTGAAGCTCAGTTAGTTTCATTGTTTAATATACCTTAAAAGGAATGCTGCTATGTTTTTGATCGATTCATTAGACTCTGGTAAGCTGTCGTCCCACTCAAATACATGCCACAGACCCTCCCAAACGTGCAAATCAACATCGATCCCCTTTTTACGGAGGATACTCGCCAGTCGAACAGACAGGCTTAGCAACAAGTCACGAGTCCCAGTGGTAATGAGAAATGGTGGAAAACTGTTATCGAAGTCTCCATTGATGGGGGAGATGTCAGGGTTAGCAATATTATTTTCCCCTGCGTAAAGTTTAGCGGCCATAATTGAATCTTGCGTAGTCAACGTTGGATCGCGACCGTCGTTAAACGACTGGCTGTCGCTGGTTATGCTGAGATCACACCAAGGTGATAGAAGCGCAGCCGCGCAGGGTAAATTGAGTCCAGCGTGTTTTGCGCGCAACATTAGAGCAAGGGCTAGATTGCCCCCGGCAGATTCTCCTACGATTGCAAATGGACGATCGCAGAGTGCCTGGTAGACAGCAAAGCCATCGTCGATTGCAGCCGGCCATGGGTGCTCAGGCGCGAGACGGTAACTTGGAATAATCACGGTTGCTCCCGTCATTGAACTTAGGGGCGCCGCGATTGTCAGGTCCTCAAATGCACTGCCTTGAATGAACCCTCCACCAAAACCATAGAGGATTTTCCAAGGTTTCGTGATCACCGATGGCTGTACCTCGAGACACGGAACATTGTTTACAATCACATTCTCGGTCGTCACGTCGGCTGATCTGAGTACGCGCTCAACTGCCGGAGCGATATAGGCCTGTGTTGCAGCACGTAATTTTAGAAGGTTCGCTTCCGAACGCTCCGATGGTGCCGCTCTTTGTGTACTGAGGAAGAGTTGCGCTGCGGAGCTAAGTCGACCCGTCGAAGAAAGCTCATTTTTGCTCATGACGGATGTTCCCTATCTAGAGAATTTCCAGCATTGTTTCCACTATTGGTCTTGAGTTTGTTTCGTTGGCGTATTTTAGGTATAACACGCAGCAATCGCTTATTAAGATCGTAACAAGTCGTCACCCGATCTAGGCCATTGCTGCCGACCATCACATAACCAATCATTTTTTTGTTCCTTAATCTTCTGCGCACCAGTTATCTCTGGCAGGTTTCATAGTCTGTGTTGTGCCAAACAGCTTGTTCAATCCGGCACAAGGGTGTTCGGCCAAGAATCTCATCGCTCAGTTTTTCGGCTAGCATGATCGTGGGGGCATTTGTATTTCCATTAGTAGCAAATGGCATGATCGATGCATCCACGACCCGCAGACCAGATAGACCATGTACCCTTCCGCTAACGTCAACCACAGCGCCTGTGTCAGTCGCAGCCCCCATCCTAGCGGTGCAAGACAGGTGCCATTGTGTGGTTGTGTGCGTATTTAGGGCCTGATCTATGTCTTCGTCTGAGATTACGTCCTTGCCGGGAAAGATTTCGTCCCCTTTGAGGTCAGAAAATGCAGGTTGTTCAACAAGCTCCCGAACCAATCGGATACCTTTGCGCATTAGTTCGCGGTCCCTGGAATCCTTAAGATAGTTTACCAAGATGCGTGGGGGATCACTAGGGTCAGACGAACGCAGCGTAATTCTACCTCGGCTATGCGCACGCATCAGGCCAACATGAATTTGAAAGGCGTGTTCTTGTAGCGGTTCCCAAGTGGTATCGTCTACTGCGATCGGTGAAATGATGAGTTGCAGATCGGGATATTCGACGCCGGGCCCGGAACGTACGCAGCCCAAGCCTTCGAATAGATTGGATGCCACTATGCCGCCGCGCGTAGTGACCCATTGAATTCCTGCCGCAAGCTTTGCCAATGGCTTTGTCTTGGGCCAAAAAGAAACAGGTTGCTTGCATCTATATTTTAGCACGAAATCAGGATGATCGTTCAAATTTTGACCCACTCCAGGTAGATCACACAGTACATCAATGCCCATGTCCCTTAGATGATCACTCGGACCAATACCGGACAGCATCAGAATGTGCGGTGACCCAACCGCACCAGCGCTAAGGATAACTTCTTTCTTGACATGCTCGGTCAGCGTGTTGCCTGCAGTATCCTTATACGAAATCCCCACCGCTTTGGTCCCCTCAAAGATCACATGCTGAACCTGCGCTTTCGTTTTGATTGTCAGGTTCGGCCGCGTTCGCACTGGGTCAAGATAGGCGCGAGCGGTGCTCCAACGCTCACCTTTAAATACTGTGCGGTCTGACACACCAAAGCCTTCCTGGCAGAATCCACTGATATCGTCGGTTTTTGGGTATCCAGCTTCTTCACCTGCCTTGATAAAGGCCATTGTCAGCGGGTCCTGCGGTTTGGCGCGATGAACGTGTAGCGGGCCTTTGTCGCCACGATACGAATCCCCGCCGCCGCCATAGGTTTCCATACGTTTGAAATATGGCAGGACATCTGCATATCCCCAACCAGGACATCCCGCCTGCCGCCATCCTTCAAAATCCAAAGCGTGCCCACGGATAAATACCATTCCATTGATAGAGGATGATCCTCCAATGGTTTTGCCGCGGTCGTGCTGAATGCGTCGTCCGTTCAATTCTGGTTCAGCTTCGCCTTGAAAAGCCCAGTTATGCCTAGTGCTTCTGAGATTTGAAAGTACGGCAGCGGGCATTTTAAGAGAAAGAGCCACATTGTCAGGACCTGCCTCAAGAAGTAAAATCTGGTTGCTTGCATCACTGCTTAGGTGATTGGCCAAAACGCATCCGGCCGATCCAGCGCCTACAATGATGTAATCGTAATTCATTTGGCATAACTCCTAATTTTAATTGCCCAATCTAAACATCTTTCGAGCTAAGAAGCATTTAGGTGGGTGTTGCAACGACTTCCTATGATATATGAAAACTTACCATTTGACAATTAAACTGACCAAAGGTTAGTTATATAGGATCCGACAGGAGGTTTTGTATTGGCATGGGGGGTTAACGCGTTTGAGGTTTCAAACAAAACGCGAGTTGGCACGGTCGATGCGGCGAACTTAGAGACTTGCATCATGGCTTTAACCAATCAAGGAGATGTTTGGGATCGGGAGAAGTCTTACAGGTGCTTTCGCCTGAACTTTTCAGAGACAGATCGATGACTGCATCAATTGAATTCAAAGCTAAACTAGCCTGCCTCTATGCTGGGGCTGTTTGGGGACTGTTTTGGATTCCGCTCAGGGCACTCGAAGAAGCTGGCATGCACGGGCTGTGGATCACAGTTGTTTACTTTCTAGTTCCAACAATATTCCTTATGCCTGTAATCTTGTGGCGATGGCGGCATGTAAGAAAGGGCGGCTTTCAATTACAACTGACTGCGATGGTATCGGGCGGTGCGCTGTTATTGTACTCAACTTCGATTGTTTACACCGATGTTGTTCGAGCGATGCTCTTATTTTATCTCACACCGGTTTGGGCGACGATACTGGCCCGTATTTTTCTCGGCGATTTAATCACCCCTAGCCGCATATTCGCAATGGGGTTGGCTATTCTCGGTATGTTGACCATTTTTGGGCTGGGCACACGTTTTCCGATCCCACAGAATGCTGGAGATTGGCTCGGTGTTGGCTCAGGTTTCCTTTGGGCGGTCGCGATGGTGCGCATCCGTATGTCAGAAAGTTATTCTGCAATTGAACTAACTGCTAGCTTTTTTCAGTGGTCGTTGATTTTGTCAGCAGGTACCGCGTTCGTGCTGGCTCCCAGTTATATACCCAGCGTTGAGCAAACACTACCTGCGGTGCCTTTGCTACTGGTTTTTATGGCTCTTCTGGTCCTACCTGGCACTTATGCTTCGCTTTGGGGCCCTAAATATCTTAGCCCTGGTTTGGTTGGGTTGTTGTTCATGACAGAAATCGTCGTTGGTGCAATTTCGGTGGCTTTGCTCGCTGGAGAACCCTTTGGAATACGCGAACTCACAGGGGTCTTGTTGATATCTACAGCGAGTATATTGGAACCAATCTTGGCGCTTAAACATCTTCGCGTAAACGCTAAGTGATGCGACGAAACAACGCTCTATTCTTGCATAGCTTTGTCTTTAAACGCCTTTGAACCCAACGCAATTTGGGCGATCTGCTCAATTTTTTTACGAGCATTTTTATGTTTGACGGCGCTAATCTCGTCAAATGGCAGCATTTTTGAGATTGCAAACTCTATCTCTGAAACGGCTACATCGGGTTCAACGGGGGTAGGCAGTAGTCCAGCGCGCACCCAGATACCATCAATTTGAACCCCCAAATGGCGCGCTACTTTCTGTGCTTCACTTTCGGGCAGGAAGTGCCTCAGCTCGTGCATCAAGTTGCTTCTGATGCGTTCATTGTTGGCAATCTGAACGCGCTGGCATCCCTCATTGTGAGGCACTTCCGAAATCAGCGACACCCATGCCTGACACACTCGCCGATTGAAGATCGTCTCAAAGAAGTTAGCGATGATGATAGCCCATAGTCGCTCATAAGGGGTTTCGGCATAGCGATACAGTTCAATAACTGACTCGCTCAGCAACGTATTAGATCTGCGAAATACCGCTTCTAGAAGTGCGCTTTTTTCTTTGAAATGGTGCAAAACCACGCCTTTGGAGACCCCGGCAATAGCACCAACCTTATCCAGCGTGGTACGGCGTAGCCCGAATTGGACAACGGCTTCGAAAGCGGCGCGAGATAACTCGGCACGTCTAATCGATCTAATCGATTTGGATCGCATTTGGGAAAATCTCCTTATTAAAGTAATGCGCCGTCTATTATTTTTTCTATGAAAACAGCGCATAAATCAACCCTTGACACTAAAAACTAACCAATAGTAAGTTTTATGTACGTAAGATCAGAATACGTAATTGCAGCCGTTGTAGAGAAAGCTGCACAACCACCAGGGAGATACAATGAAAAAGTTTAACAAAGTTGCGAGCGTTCTCAGTCTCGCCATGATTGGGTTGGGTAGCAATGCAAGCGCTGACAGCAGCGATCCAATCAAAATTGCGATTAACGAATGGACAGGCCAGCACGTGTCGGCACATATATCAGGGAGCGTACTTGAGGCTGCTGGATATGAGGTAGAGTATGTCACGGCCGGTGCCGTTCCACAGTTTGCTGCAATCGCACAGGGCAACTTGCACTTGCAGCCTGAAACATGGGGCAACAACGTGGGTGAAATTTACCCAAAATCCGTTGAAAATGGTGACATTGTTGTACTGGGTTTGACTGGACTAAAGCCAATCGAAAGCTGGATGTACCCAAGTTACATGACTGAACAGTGCCCGGGGTTGCCAGACGTGAAAGCACTTATTGAATGTTCGCAGCTTTTCGCAGCGGCAGATACCTTCCCCAAAGGCCGCTTGATAACATATCCTGCGGATTGGGGTACCCGTTCAAAGGACTTAGTGAACAACGCCGGCTTACCGTTTGAGCCTATAGCCGGTGGCTCAGAAGGGGCAATGATTGCTGAAATGCAGTCTGCCTACAAAACTAAAGCTCCAATGCTTGTAATGTTCTGGGAGCCGCACTGGGTGCATTCAGAAATGGACTTTGAATGGGTCCAGTTCCCTGGTTACACCGCTGATT
>WTIQ01000035.1 GCA_011525185.1 Paracoccaceae bacterium
AAATAAAGCCATCTACCTTACCGTCAGTTTGCTCCCATATTTCGGGCCCTGTCCCATCAATATGCGCCTGCCGGTTGGCCACGTTGTCCAATTGGTTGGCCCAAATGGCTCCGTTTTCTTCGCTCATGGAAAGAGCCTCAGCCAGACGTTGTGAGTATTTCACATAATTATTTGGATTTTTGTAGGGAACAGCGGGGACTTCGATCAAATGCGCACCCAAGAGGCGAATGGCATCCTTTTTCTCTTGAGATTGCGTTTCGGGAATTACAATCACGGTCTTAAAGCCCATCGCTGCCCCAACAAGCGCCAGTCCAATGCCTGTATTTCCTGCCGTACCCTCTACGATGGTGCCGCCTGGCTTTAAAGCGCCCGATTTTATGGCGTGGCGGATGATCGACAGGGCTGCGCGGTCTTTCACTGATTGACCCGGATTTAAAAACTCTGCTTTTCCAAGAATAGTACAGCCCGTTTCCTCGCTCACCTTGCGCAATTTTATCAAAGGGGTGTTCCCAATCGCATCGGTTAAATCAGCGGCATAATGCATGGCTTAGCTCCAAAATATACTGCGCGTTCATTACTGAGCTTACACGCTGAACTCAAGGCATGGTGATGCGTTTTGCAAGTGAAAACATCTTCAACACGACAGACATCGAAAATGCAAAAGAGAACTATCGGAGAGGGTTTGATAAGGTGATCTGCGTCACGTCACAATTACCGCTTGAAAATGTTGAGGCGCAGGATGTGAGATACATATTCCACATGCGACGGAACCTCTCATCAAACCCAAGCGGTGCCACTTTGTCCCACTTGTCGTTAAAATCATCATACCATCGACGAAGTGTCTGCGAATAGCTGGGGCCAAATTCAATTGATTTGACAACATTAAGCCCCGCCTTCTCGACCTCTCGGCGTAGCACAACAGGACTTGGCAACATTCCACCAGGGAAAATATATTTCTGAATGAAATCAACACCTTTTCGGTATAATTCCCAGCGCTCGTGGTTGACCGTTATTATTTGAAGCGTCGCTGATCGACCAGGTTCAAGGCACTCACGGACCTTTTGAAAATAAACAGGCCAGTATTTTTGCCCGACCGCTTCAAACATCTCGATGCTTGCGATCCCGTCATAGCGCGCCGTTTCATCCCGATAATCTTGAAGCTTAAAGCTAACCTGATCGCTCAATCCTTGATCGGCAATGCGTTTGCGGGCAAACTCCAATTGTTCGGTGCTCAGCGTTAGCCCCGTCACCTTTAAACCCCGCTCTTTTGCCGCATATTCTGCAAATCCTCCCCATCCGCATCCAATCTCAAGAACATGCTCCCCTGGCTTCACATTCATTTGGTCCACCATGGAGGCATATTTTGCGATTTGAGCACTTTCCAAACTTTCTTGTCCCGTTTTGAAAAGAGCAGACGAATAGGTCATCGTCTCATCGAGCCAGAGTTGATAAAACTCGTTTCCCAAATCGTAATGATAGCTGATATTTTTGAGAGCCTGACGCTTGGAATTTCGTTGTAACCAAAAGCGAAATTTCTCGTAAGAGCGTACCAGTTTCATGCCAGGAAATCCATCGTACACGGCTTCATTGTCCGCATGAACCCAATCCATGAAAGCCTGAAGATCTGGCGTATCCCAACCGCCTTCCAAGTAGGCTTCGCAAAATCCAAGGTCACCTTCTCGGATCAATCGTGCAAAAAGATCGTTATCCTTGATCTCCAATGAGGTCACGGGGCCGGTGTTCTTACCCTCTGCCCGAAAAACGCGGCCATCAGGTAAGTTGAAGTCAACGCGGCCCGTATTGATTTTTTGGACTGTCTCAAAAACCTGCGAAAAATAACGCGGCAGACCTTGTTGCCCCTCAGTAGAAGTTAACACCATTTCCGCCCCCTAGAACTCTCGGTCTTTGTATGCAGAAAGAGCGGCCTCCCGCCCTGCTGCCATCGTCACAATAGGGTCAGGATAAACCATATTCGCGGATAATTGCCAGTGTTTTGGAATAGCCTCAAAAAACGCCTCTGCCGTCGCGCTTGGCTGTTGTGAAAGTTCTGCAATCCACTGCCGAACGTATGTGCCTTTGGGATCGAATTTCTTAAGTTGGGTTTCGGCGTTGAAAATACGAAAGTAAGGCGTCGCATCTGGCCCTGAGCCTGCCGACCACTGCCACCCCATCGCATTGCTGGCGGGGTCCCAGTCGATCAAACACTGCTCAAACCAGCGCTGTCCAATCCTCCAGTCAGTCATCAAATGTTTTGTCAGATAGGACGCAACAATCATTCGCCCCCTGTTGTGCATGCGACCTGTCACATACATTTCTCGCATGGCTGCATCAACAAATGGAACACCCGTGCGCCCCTGTTTCCAGGCCAGCACATGCGGATGGTGTTCATCGCTATTCCACGGAAACTTATCCCACTCGGGCCGCCAGTTTTGTTCAAGGATATGCGGAGTGTGATACATCAGATGATAGGCAAACTCGCGCCAAACCAACTCTTTTAAAAAGGTTTCAGTGCCGCTTGTCCCCCCCCGTTCAACGAGATGCCAAACCGCATGCCAACAGAGTTGTGGACTGATCTCCCCCAGTGCCAAATTTTCCGAAAGCCCCGATGTGCCGAGCACTGATGGAATATCGCGCAATCTATCATAGTCTTGCACCTCTTGATCGACGAAGATTGCAAGACGATCCTGTGCAGCCCTTTCGCCGACACGGGCATAGTGGGATACAATCTCAGCACCACGCTGCATGTCCGACGCAAGGCCCCAATCCGCAATTTGATCAGATGCAAGATCGCGATCTATAGCCTGCATTGACGCTGGCTTTTCAAGGGGGGTCTTCACATCACGCCCACGGACAGCTTTCCAAAACGGCGAATAGACCCGATAAAATGATCCACTTCCCGAGCTGACCGTCCATGGCTCACACATGAGATGTGCGGCAAAGCTCATAGCATCTCGCCCAGCCTCTTTCAGGGCGGTTTTGACATGGCTATCCCGCTCTTGTGATTTTGGATCATAAAGGCGATTCCAAACCACCGCAGACGCCCCTGTTTCAATCAATCAGCGCGTTCAGGACCTCCAGAACATTGCCACGTCGAAGAATAAGCTTAACGCCATGCTCTCCGTAAGACGCAGCGAGTGCCTTGAGCCCCTGCTCTAAGCGCCATTTTGGAGCTGCTCCAAGTGCCTCCCCCGCTTCGTCTAAAATGAACACCGGGACCACAGGCCGCCCCGTTTGCGATGCAAAAGACAGCGCTGAATTGTCGGACAATCTTAAATCACGCCTAATCCAGTATAAAATCGGAGATGTCACACTCTCGCCCCATTTTTGGCTCGCCCCATTTACGGACTTTTACGCGTGACGCCTCTGCTTTGGATCAAAGAATGTCGTCTAAGGCATTCATCAAACGATCCACTTCCGCAGTACTGGTGTAATGCACGAAACTCATTCTTAAGACGCCGACATCAGAATCTAGCCCCATTGCCTCAAGAGGACGGACACCGTAAAAATTATCGCCCCCCACAGCAATGCCGCGCTGTGCCAATTTCTCTGCAATATGAGCAGGGTTCTCTTTCGTCTGCACAGATACAGTCGGGGCGCGACGCTCTGGATCATTTGGACCCAAGAGCCGCAATGAGTTTTTAGAGGACACATAGGAGAGCAAAGGCGCAAGACGCTTTATTTCTTCTGCACGCATCAGATCATGGACAGCGCGACAGCGCTCTGTTGCGGTTTGTGTCTCACTAAAGTGATGATCGTAAAGTGCATCAAAATAATCTGCGATCCCTGCACAGGCGGCGGTTTGTGCGTGATCAGGCCCTGCTGGTGTGAAACGTTTGTAAAGCGAACCCGCATTGAAAGAATGACCTTGATTGGGCAGGCGCTCGCCAAGAGCACGACGGATGACCATAAGACCCTGATGTGGACCATATGTTTTATACGTTGAGAAGAGGTAGATATCCGCCCCAAGCTCATCCACATTAGGCAAGCCATGTGGCGCATAGCTTACGCCATCAACACAGGCCACAGCACCTGCTGCGTGAACGCGCGTCACGATCTCTTTGACTGGGTTAATATCTCCAATGATGTTTGAACAATGAGGAAAACAAACAAGTGCCACTCTCTGATCTAAAAGGGCTTCGAGGTCTTTTATTTCAAGACATCCCGTTTCGGGGTTAATCGCCCATTCGCGGACTTCAATGCCTGCGGCTTCTAACCTTCGCCAAGGACCAGAGTTGGCCTCATGATCTTGGTTCGTGACAATGATCGCGTCTCCAACGTCCAGATACTCGCGAAAGGCTTGGGAGAGAACGTAAGTATTTTGAGTCGTGGATGGCCCAAAGCTCAGCTCATTTTCCTCAACGCCAAGCATCGCAGAAAGACGCCTGCGCGCCTCGTCCATTTCCTCACCGCCAAGTTTTGACGGTTCGATTAGCCAATAGGGCTGCATTTTACGTTCTGTGTAAAACCGATGAAGGCGTTCTATGACTTGGCGACATGCATATGAGCCCCCTGCATTTTCAAAGAACGCTATATTTTCAGTCCTCAAAGCTGGGAACTGACGCCGTGCAAATTCAAGGTCAAGGGGCATGCGTTTCTCCGTATTATTTGCGCTCAGCTAGCACTCTAAAAGGGACGCCCTCTGATTGTAAAGCGACATAAAACTGTGATGTTTCATTGACAAGGTGCCGCTTTTGACTCTCAAATGGTTTTTTTGAGAGACTATTCCTAAGAATAATTTTTTTGGAAATGATGCGCGCAAAAGATCTGTTGGTGATAGCCTAAGGATGCCAGTGCAAAGTATGCCAGTGCAAGGGGTTTTTGCAGATTAAGGGCTATAACAAAAAGGGAGGGCAAAATGGCAACAGCACCACCGCTTCTGGAATTACCCAGCGAAACCGCGGAAGCCAGTTTCTATAGCGGCTTTAGTAAACATGTTACAATCACCGCAAAAATGCTGATCGGCCTCTTGATCGTCTTGGCTGTTATCTTTCCCAACAATGCGGCCTCTGTGCTAAACTCACTAAAGGCGTTTTCGCTCGAAAACTTTGGCGCTTGGTACGTTTGGGTGGTCGCATTCTATGTGATTGTCTGCGTTGCTTGCGCCATCGTTCCCAACTCGGGTAAACTTCTTTTGGGACGCCCTGGCGACACACCTGAATTTTTGGATTTTTCATGATTTTCCATGATGTTCGGAGCAGGTATCGGTAACGCGATGCTGACATTTGCAATGGCTGAACCAATGTATAACTTCGCAACGAACCCAGCTGTGATTATGGGGTTGGCCGAAGGATCAGTCGCCTCGAGGTGTGCTGAAATTGACGATTGCGCCTCAATTCATGCCAAGAGCTTCTTTGTAAAGCTCTAGGACGGCTTCTTCTTCTGCGACTTCACTTTCGTCGCGTCGACGCAGGGTCACGATTTTGCGCAAAACCTTAACATCGTAACCTCTGCCTTTGGCCTCAGCCAAGACCTCTTTCTGCTGATCTGCAATATCTTTTTTCTCGACCTCGAGCCGCTCAAATCTTTCAATAAATTGCCTAAGTTCATCCGCAGTTACACGGTAGGAACTATTTGTCACATCCTGCATTAGTATCTCCGCTTTTTCCGACACGGTCTACGCATCCTTCACGTTGCGCGCAAGAGCTCCCCTTGCAGGGCGCAAAGAAATTGCCTAGAGCCAATCATG
>WTIQ01000210.1 GCA_011525185.1 Paracoccaceae bacterium
GGCGAAAGCTTTGGCCCTTGGGTCATGGGCAATGACCAAGCCCTACTGGATATTGTTACGTCCGCGAATGTCGCTTGCGGGTTTCATGGGGGCGATCCTGATGTGATGCTAAAGACGATGCGCTTAGCGGCACAAAACGGTGTCGGCATTGGCGCCCATCCAGGTTTCCATGATTTGCAAGGTTTTGGGCGGCATCGATTGCACATTCCTATCGCGACGCTGCAAAATCAAATCCGCTACCAGATCGGTGCTGCGCAAGCGATGGCCAAGGCCGCAGGAACGGCGTTGCGACATGTCAAACTACACGGGGCGCTTTCGAATATGACCTGCGAAGATCAGGATATGGCTCGCGCTTGTTATGAGGCGGCTCTTTCTGTTGCCCCTGACCTGATCATGATGGTTCTGACCGCCTCCGAACAGGAAAAAGCGGTTAAGGCGCTTGGCTGCTCCTGGGTGGGCGAGATTTTTGCGGATCGTGCGTATAATGAGGATGCAACCCTTGTTGATCGCAAAAAAGCAGGGGCCGTCATCCATGACGCCAAGATCGCAGGGCCGCGCATTGCACAAATGGTGAAAGAGGGTGCCATCATCACAGAAACAGGCAAACGCATTCCAGCAAAAATCGATACCATCTGCCTGCACGGCGATACACCAGAAGCGCTCGACATTGCCAAATCAGTGCGCAGCGCTCTTGAAAGCGAAGGGATCATTCTGCGCGCTTTTGAGGGATAGAGAAGCCCACCGAAAGGAAAAATGCGCAACAGACCTTTTCACAATAGAAAACGGGTTAAGACATCTGGCCCACTGTCAAGACCGGGCCAGTTCGGGCCTTATTTCTCAACGGAAGCAGCGTTATGCAGAGGTCTTTGATATCGTGAACTATTGCGGAAGACCTCAATATTCCGTCGGGGGTGATACACCGTTTTGGGGTGCACGTGACAGTGATAATCCGTCACGCGCGATGTTAGTTCAGCAAGTCGGGAATAATCGTGACGACTTGTGGAAATAGGGCCAGCAATCCCAGACCAACCAATTGGATGACCACAAAGGGCATGACGCCGCGATAAATCTGTGTGGTTGTCACCGATCTGGGCGCCACGCCGCGTAAATAGAAGAGTGCAAATCCAAAGGGCGGCGTGAGGAAGGAGGTCTGTAAATTGATGGCAATCATAATGGTGACCCAACTTGGGTCAAACGATCCCCCGTAGATTACAGGACCCACGATCGGAATAACGATGTAAATGATCTCCAAAAAGTCCAAGACGAAGCCCAAAATAAAGAGCACCAGCATCACCACAAGGAAGGCGGTCCATTCGTTCGAGAAACTACGCAGGAACTGCTGGATGTAATGCTCGCCGCCAAAGGAGATCAGCACAAGGTTCAAAATTTGCGAGCCGATTAAGATGGTAAAAACCATGGAGGTAACTTTGGCTGTTTCGCGCACCACGGGGCTCAGTGTCCCGTCTTTGTAGAGAAACCAGCAGGCCCAGAAAATTCCAAAAATCGTGTAGAGAAAGGCCGCAAAGGCAATGAGAAAGGCGATGATATTCTCAACGGCCATCTTGTCAGAGAGGCGCATGTCAAAATTTGTCCCAACCACCAACATGATGACAATTGCGGCCGCGATACGGATCACTGGTGTTGCCGCGCGCCCAGAGCTTGTCAATTTACGCGCCGTTGCGAGGAGGATCGCCCCTCCTGCCCCAAGTGCTGCGGCAGGTGTCGGGTTGGTGATCCCGCCAAGAATTGAACCCAGAACAGCAACAATGAGCACAAGTGGTGGAAACACAACGCGAATGAGATCATTGGCAAAGAGCCGATAGAGTGCGTCCTTAAACCCGTAAAATGTCACCACGCCCGGGAGCAAGAGGTAAAGCGCCTTTTGCCCAGGGGTCATAGTAGGGTCAATTAAGAGAATATCGACAATAAGGAGAAATGTTACACCGAGCCCACCAATGATCAGCGGCCGCGTCTCTCCGAAATAATCTGTCGCCCGTGCAAAACTCAGAGTAAGGGCAACCATAAAGGCCACGATCCCAATGCCAAGGCCAATAGGAGCCATACTGTCCAAACGGTCTTGGAGCAAGAGTGCGCGTTCTTCTTCGGATAAGAGGCGGCTTTCTTGCACACCACCTGCCGCATCAATCGCCGCCTGCTGTGCAATGGCTGCATCCCAAGCATCCTTTCCATGGAGTTCGATCATGGACTGTGCGCATTCGGGAGACACATTTGTGCGCAAAGCTGCACCTTCGGCGATATCTGAATAGGTATCGATGATAATCGATTGTGATCCTATGACACCAAACTGTGTGCAAAGAAGAAAGAGGATCAATCCCCCAAGCGGAATCGCCAAGGACCACAACAAAATTTCATTGCGGCTTGCTGTGATCTCTGTGCTGTTTGCCCGTTCTGCCTGCACAGCAGGCGCTTTGCTTGGGTTCAAAAGCGCAAAGCCAAGGGCGAAAGCGGCATAGAGCAATGCAAGCATAATCCCAGGCAACAGAGCGGCTTGAAACAAAGTTCCCACAGACACAACCGCAGGCTCCCCTAGATAGGTCAATGCATCTGTACACCCCGCAGTCCGGGCTCGGTCCTCTTGGGCGGCGGAATAAATATCTCCTGTCAGTGTCCCCAAGAGAACGATCACAATAGAGGGCGGGATGATTTGCCCCAATGTTCCAGAGGCCGCAATCACGCCTGTTGAGAGCTGTGGCGAGTAGCCATTTCTCAGCATGGTGGGCAGCGCCAAAAGGCCCATGGTGACAACCGTCGCCCCCACAATTCCAGTAGACGCGGCCAGAAACGCCCCAACAACCACGATAGAGACAGCCAAACCACCTGGGATTGGACCAAACACATTGGCCATGCTGGTCAAAAGCTCATCCGCAATGCGAGAACGCTCCAGAACAATCCCCATCAAGACGAACATTAAAACCGCAAGCAGGGTCTCAATCGACTGCCCTGCAAAAACCCGTTCGTTCATTCGGTTCACAACGAAGGAAATATTGCGGTCAAGCGCCGTTTCCCAGCCTTGGGGAAACACGGGATACTCCACCCGCGGCAACGCGGGATGGGTAAAGACCGATATATTGTCCGGTTTGAGCCCCGAGGCCACCAAATCTTTAAAGGCTTGACTGCTCGTATCAATCGCTTGGTGGATTAAAAGCCCCTGACTGTCGAGAACAGCGATGATGACAAAAGAAATCACACCAGCGCCGCCAATTGCGAACGCAACAGGGAAGCCAGACAGAATAGCTGCAAAAAGCGTCACAAAGACGATGATCAGCCCAATTTCGACGCCGTCTAATCCAAACAACATTATTGTGTTCCCAATTTCTGGTTTTCAATCGCCGCGTCTTCGGTGTTGCGCGGATCAAGATCAAGGCCATAGCCTTCGACCGCAGCGCCTTCGCGCCACTCCAAGAAGGATCGATAAAAGAAGGCCACTGCGTGAATGATGATCAAAGCTGTGTAAGCAAGGATCAGTACCTTAAAGAGAAAATACGCATTAAAACCATTGGGCGAAAACCCAATGGTCTCAACGTTCCAACGCAAGGCACGCGCCTTCATCACGAGACGTTCAACTGTATCAGAGGCCGAGGGTTTGGGCACCACCATGTGTCGCCAAAAGAAAAACCAGCTGTACATCCAAATCAAAATGCCAGAAGGCAACATAAAAAAGAGAGCACCGAACATGTCAATCAGGCGTTTGGTTTTGAAACTGACGTTGGCGTAAATTAAATCGACGCGCACATGTCCACCCTGCACAAAGGTGTAAGTGACGCAGAGCGCGATAATCATAGCATTATAGAATTTTAGGCTTTCCGCCCACCAGCTTACGTCGAAGGAAAAGGTGATCCCAAGGCCAATGCTGATTTCAGAAACTGCAAAAACCCGTTGCGAAAAAATGATCACGATCTGGATGAGGACCATGATGAGCCCAGACCACGCAAAGAATCGCCCCAAACCATTGGCGAAACTTTCCAGAGCAATCACGGTGCGCCACATCATCGGGCGGTACCACATCGCAAGGGCTGTGTAGATCAAGAGGAGCGTGAAAAAGGCGAAAAAAAGTTCCGTCGACGCACCGTAGTAAATGAACCGCATGAGCGATTGCTTATCTTCGGTTGTTTTTTCCCATGTGAGCCAATCAAGCCAGAGGTTCCACTGTGATACTGCGCTCACGATGTTGCCAAGGGAATAAACCATATTGGACAGGAACCATAAAAATGGACTGTCCATGAATGAGACAGCTGCTTCCATGCCGATTACCCACCACGTCTTAGTATTAAAGTGTAGATTTAAAAAGCGGGTCCCGTTAGGACCCGCTATGGTAAGGCCGAAAGTGACCTAGCCTTTGTATTTGGAGCGCTTGTCAGCAAAGATCGCGTCAGACATGCTCATCCATGCATAAGTTGATGCGATGGAGTCTTCGTAGCTGTTTCTGATGCGCGCGAAGAGTTCGTCATCCATAAAGCCATCTTGTGCTTCTTTCGCCGCTTTACCAAAGGCTTCCCAAATGGAGTCATCAAACTCGAGGACTTTCACGCCTGCAGCTTTCAAACGGTCAAGTGCTTTGGCGTTGTTTGCGTTTGATTGCGCAAGGTTCCAGCTGTGGGTTGCATGCGCTGCGGTTTCCACCATCGCCTTTTGAGACGCAGTCAGTGACTCGTAAACGTCGAGGTTGAAAGACGCGCAGAGCGCTGAACCGGGCTCATGGAAGCCAGATGTGTAATAAAACTTACAAATCTCTTGGAAGCCAAGACGCTCGTCCGCAAAGGGACCAATCCACTCTGCACCATCGATGGCGCCAGAGGCGAGAGCTTGATAAATTTCACCACCTGGTATGTTTTGAACGGATGCGCCTGTGAGACCCAGCGCTTGACCGCCAAATCCTGGCATACGGAATTTCAAACCCTGAAGATCAGCGGCTGAATTAATCTCCTTATTGAACCACCCACCTGGCTGATGACCTGTGTTTCCGCACAGGAACGGCTTGAGGTTAAAGATCGAGCTCAGCTCGTCGTGTAATTCGTGACCCCCATTATGGTAGTACCAGCTCATGGTTTCTGGACCCGTCATTCCGAAAGGAACAGAGGTAAAATAGGCTAGACCAGGGTGCTGTCCCATAAAGTAGTATTCGGCTGAGTGATATAGATCTGCCTGACCCGCACTCACAGCATCAAATACTTCAAAAGCGCCAACAAGCTCGCCTGCTGGTTTTTTGTCGATTGTGAGTTGGCCATCAGACATCGCATTCACGCGATCTACAAAGTTTTGTGCAGCGTCATCAAAAACGGCAAAGCCTTCGGGCACAGAAGTCACCATCGTGAGCGTACGTTTACCCTGCGCATAAGCCGGAGCGGCAAGTGCTGCGCCCGTCCCTGCTAGGGCCGCACCTTTAATAAAATTACGGCGTTCCATTGTGTTCTCCATTATCAACCGAAATTTAGTCACCTACCGCGGTTAGCTCGGTAGGTAAACAGGGTATATAGGTCGCTTAACCACTGTAGTAAAATAATTAATTGCCAATTTGGTAACTTTATTTGTTTACAGCCCCAAACATTGAATAATAAATCCAAATTTACTGGGAAAAGCCTAAGAATATGTCGCGTAACAGGGCACGGTTTGAACAAGGGACATTTGTGAAGTAGGTCCCTTGCCCTTTATCCATAC
>WTIQ01000050.1 GCA_011525185.1 Paracoccaceae bacterium
AGTGCCCCCGACAAGACATGCATATCGTGGACACCGAAATGTTTGGACCTGTGCTCAGCGCCTTGCGCTTTAAAACCGAAGACGAAGTCGTAGAGCTCGCAAATGATACGGTTCATGGTCTTGCTGCAGGTATCTTCACCCGCGACAGCGCGCGTTCTATGCGCATGGCCAAAGCGGTTGATGCTGGCATTGTTTGGGTGAACACCTACCGCGTCGTCTCGCCCATCGCCGAATTTGGCGGCATCAAAGGCTCAGGTTACGGGCGCGAGAGTGGGTTTCAAGCCATGTATGACTACACACGTCCCAAAACCATTTGGATGAACACCTCATCCGAGCCAATGGCAAACCCCTTTGTTATGCGCTGAAGGAGAAAAAGCATGAAATTTCAGTTGGCTGTAAATCTTGAGCGTATGGATGACACGATCGATATGCAAGACGTGGCGCGCCACACCTTGGAAATGGTGCAAATGGCGGATGAGGCGGGCTTTAACATCGTCTGGGCAGCCGAGCATCACGCGCTTGAAATGACCATAGCGCCAAATCCCTTTCAAATTCTCACATGGTGGGCAAAGGAGACCAATTCAGTTCGTCTTGGCACTGCCGTTGCAACCGCGGCTTATTGGCACCCCATTAATCTTGCAGGGGAAGCTGCCTTTCTTGACCTTATCTCTGGGGGACGGCTTGACTTTGGCATTGGATCAGGAGCCTATCAGCGCGAATTTGACCGCATGCATCCTGGTCTCAAACAAAGCGACGGTTGGCGCTACATGCAAGAAATGCTGCCCGTGGTGCGCGCCTTATGGCAGGGCGATGTGGCCCATGAAGGCGAATTTTGGCAATTTCCAACCTCGACCTCCTGCCCCAAACCACTCCAGCCAGAAGTGCCCGTTTGGGTCGCTGCGCGTTCTCCTATCACCTATGACTATGCATTACGCGAAAAATGCCATGTGATGAGCTGGCCGTTTACGCGCGGGTTTGAGGAAGCAGAACTGTATAAAAAGCACCTTGATGAAGCAATTGAGAAGGCAAACAATGGATTTCAGCCGACCTTTGCCATGATGCGGCACGCTGCTGTTTATGACAATGAGGCTGATCGAGATGAGGCGCTGCGCGCTATTCGCACCGTTTTAGGGCAGTTTGAAAACCTGTATCGCAATCTCGGTGACGTGGAAAACGGATTTCCCAAGCAAATCCCGCTCAATGAATTAAAGGGACGCGAGCAATATGAGCCGTCGATGTTGGAGGAAAACTTGCTCTTTGGATCCCCGGAGACAGTGATTGGAAAATTGCAGAAATATCAGAACCTTGGCGTGGATGAATTTATCTATTACGCGAGCATGGGAATGGATATGGCGGCACAGAAACGGTCTCTCAAACTGTTCTGTGACGAAGTCATGCCTGCATTCCATTAAGGGAGAATTAAGATGACTGACGGCGTATCCGTTAAAATTGAGGGTCACGTTATGGAGGTGACCCTCGCGCGCGGCAAGGTCAACGCCATTGATGTACCCACATCACAAGCGCTTGCGGCTGCATTTTCAGAACTGAGAACGAATAAGGATTTGCGCGTTGCGATCCTCACAGGAGGGGGCGACAAAATCTTCTCCGCAGGATGGGACCTTAAGGCGCTCAACGACGGTGAGATGCAACTTGATAATTGGTGGGAAAGCGATGATTACGGCGAAGGCGGCTTTACGGGTCTGACGGAGAACTGGCAACTCAATAAACCTGTAATTGCCGCAATCAACGGGTTGGCCATTGGCGGAGGCTTTGAGATGGCGATGGGATGTGATCTTTTGATTGCTGCCGATCATGTGGAATTTGGCCTTCCAGAAATGCCGCTTGGGATAGTCCCCGATGCTGGGGCCTTACAACGTCTGCCCCGCCGCATCCCGCATAATATCGCAATGGAGATGTTTTTGCTCGGACGGCGGATGAGTGCGAGTGAGGCGGCACATTATGGTCTTGTAAACAAAGTGGTTCCCAAAGAAAAGCTGATGGACGCAGCTCGGGAATGGGCGGCTTCAATCGCTTGGTCTGCGCCATTGGCGATGCAATCGGTGAAAGAGGTCCAACGCGAGATTGAATGTATTCCTCTCGAAAAAGCCTTTCATAAAATGCGCACTGATCCGATGCCAACCTATCGCAAAATGCTAAAGTCCGATGATGCAGCCGAAGGTGTTGCGGCCTTTGTCGAAAAGCGTGAACCTAATTTTAAAGGTGAATAATGGCCTATATCGACCCTAATGCTGTGCGTACCGTCACGTCTATTGGTGGTGGTCCCATCGGGGGCGGCTGGGCCGCGCATTTTTTGGCCCGAGGCTACGATGTAGTCGCCTATCTTCATGATCAAAATGAAGAAGAGAGCTATCGCAGTATTGTTGACACCGCTTGGAAAAGCCTCACGGATTTGGGAGTGGCCGAAGGAACATCTCTTGAGCGTCTCACACTTACATTTAACTTAAAAAATGCCGTCAAAGATACTGATTTTATTCAGGAAAGTGCCCCAGAAAGGTTAGAGATCAAGCAGGCGCTTTACAAAGAGCTGGGTGACATTGTGCCCGCGCATGTTGTCATTGGCTCTTCGACCTCTGGTCTGACCATGAGCGATATTCAGGCCAAATGTTCCACGCCTAAGCGCTGTATCATCGCCCATCCTTTTAACCCTCCGTATCTCTTGCCCTTAGTGGAACTCGTTGGCGGAAAACTAAGCGATCCCAGTGCCGTTACTTGGGCGGAGGACTTTTATACATTGGCCGGTAAATCACCGCTTGTGATGAAGAAGGAAATTCCGGGATTTGTCGCCACGCGCTTGCAAGAAGCGCTTTGGCGTGAGGCTTTGCATATGGTGGCCAATGGCGAGGCGACGCCTGCGGATATTGACAACGCGCTCATGAACGGTCCTGCCCCGCGCATGGTCGCTCAGGGTCAATGTATGGCCTTTCATGTGGCCTGTGGCGAAGGGGGTATGGCGACCAATCTTGATCAATTCGGCCCTGCCCTCAAACTCCCTTGGACGCGCCTTGAAGCGCCAGAGCTGACCCAAGAGCTACGCGATCGTATGGTTGATGGATGCAATGACATGGCGGGGCAAGAGCGCTTTGAAGACATGGCCGCACGGCGTGATCGTCAAATCGTTGCAGTCTTGCGGGCTTTACGAGACACAAATTAACCTCAAATCAAGCCTATTTTAGAGACGCTCTGGTTTGATCAAGATGTAACATCGCGCTATGTTCCCACTTGCACATGTGAACAACGTGAGAATTGCCTATGGCTGAACAGGACCTCTCTTTTGGCGAATGGAAAGAGAACTACGAAAAAGCTGGCAAGAGCAAAACGGTCTTAATAACGTGGCTCAAAGCGAGACCGCAGGATTGCCCTGCACTAGTTAGCGAAATCCTTGACCATTTGTCGGCCTCCGAACAGGCGAGCGATAACAGCCCCTCCCCCTCACGCAATCTCGAACATGAGAGCATTTATCAGCACTATTTGGATGGTCCTTTTCAAAGCTATGACCCCTTTGACATGATGACAGGCTTCCTCACCAATACGACCGCTGGCACATGGAGCACGATGCCGCATCAGTCCAAATTACTTGAATTGTCAAAAATGTTTCCCAACCATACCGTGCAACAGCTCGACGAAATCATCGCGCTCCAAAAACGCCTCCGCGGTAAAACCTAGAATATGTTAGATCAATTGGGCCTTATCCAGTCCTGCCGTCGTCTAGCCCCTTGGAGGCTTCTTTTGCCATTCGACTTGGCTTGAGGGTTTCAATGAAACGTCCAAGGGTGCCTGGCCAATGAGGGGTTTCGTCTTGATCAGGCCAAGCCTGTCGATACGTGCTTGGGCGACGGCCAAAGCACTTCTTAAAGGAATAGGCAAAGTGAGACAAAGAGTTAAAACCCGATGCAGTGGCAATCTCACGCACGCCTAAATTGGTTGAAATTAAGAGCACCCGCGCGTGCTGAAGCCGAAGTAAGAGACCAAATTGCACGATGCTGCACCCAACGGATTTTGCAAATTGTCGTTCCAGTTGGCGCTGTGAGAGCCCTACTTTTTTGGCAATCTCCGGAACAACAAGGGGATCAGAAATATGCTTTTCAATGACCTCCACGGCTGCGCGTACATCTGGCCCCAGCTTTTCCAACCCGCGTCCAAGTGCTTTTCTTTGCGGCTCTTTCCCTTGGCGCACAGGATGGTGCATCATTTGATTTGAGATTTCGCTTGCCAAGGCTGTGCCATGCTCATCCCCAATGAATTTGAGCATAAAATCGATGCCTGCCGTCGCGCCCGAGCAACACATGATGTTGCCCTCAATGGTAAAGAGCTGTTCGCTCACATGAATGTCGGGATATTGCTCTTGAAACCCTGCGATACAGGACCAATGCGTCGTTGCTTGTTTTCCGCGCAAAAGACCCGATTTAGCGAGCATGTACGTGCCCTGCTCGACGGTGCACATCTGCACCCCTATCCGGCTTTGCAGACGCAGCCATGAAAACAACCGCTTGTCATCAAAGCGCTCCGAGCCCCAGCTTCCCACAACAAGGAGAAGACTGCGCCGCTCGAGCCGATCTGGCAAAGCCTCACAGAGCACCGACATGCCGTTGCTGGCGGTGACAGGCCCAGTCTCTCTGCTGATGAAATTCAATGTATAAATATCATGATCAGACAAGTAATTTGCGATACGCGTGGGCTCTATGACATTGGTGAGCGAGAACATGTTGAAACGAGGCAGCAGCAAGATGTGAATTTTACGCGACATGAGAGACCTTCAGCATAAGCCTATAGTGAACCAAACCGAAAGCAGACCATAAAAAGAGTCAATAAATTCGTCAATCTCGAATAAATTCATGACGAAAATTCGACAGTCCGACTCATTGCTCTCCTGAAAACTCGAGCCATAAAAGAAAGGTCAAGGCGATGAATTTTGATGTAATTGTAACATGCGCAGTGACAGGTGCAGGCGATACAACAGGTAAAAGCCCGCATGTACCCGTCACGCCAAAAGAGATAGCAGAAGCTGCCATTGAAGCGGCTAAAGCAGGCGCGGCAATCGCGCATATTCATGTCCGCGACCGCGAAACGGGCCAAGGCTCGCGTGATCCAAAGCTCTTTAAAGAGGTGGTGGATCGCGTGCGAGACAGTGATACCGATGTGGTGATCAATCTCACCGCTGGCATGGGCGGCGATTGGGTTCCCTCTGCGCAAGACCCTGCCCTGCCTGGGCCTGGAACAGATATGATTGGCGCAGAAGAGCGTCTGGCCCATGTCAAAGAGTGCATGCCTGAAATATGCTCACTCGACTGTGGCACACTCAATTTTGGGGATGGCAACGAAATTTATATCTCCACGCCTCCCATGTTGCGGGAAATGGCTCAGTTGACAAAAGACTGGGGGGTAAAACCTGAGCTTGAAGTCTTTGAATTGGGACACATTCGCTTTGCCACTCAAATGATCCGCGAGGGATTGATCGCTGATCCTCCAATGTTCCAAATTTGCCTTGGCATCCCTTGGGGCGCAGATCAAAGCGTGGATACGATGAAAGTCATGAAAGACCACCTCCCCCAAGGCGTAAGTTGGGCTGGGTTTGGAATTTCCCGCATGCAAATGCCAATGGCCGCCACAGCGG